>NZ_JBFAKG010000002.1:55257-171959 GCF_040655595.1 Saccharopolyspora sp. NPDC050389 | reverse complement strand
GTTGTTGACCAGCACGTCGACCCGGCCGTCTCCCGCGGACAGCGCCGCATCGGCGGTCTCGGCCACCACGTCGTCGTCGGTGATGCGTGTTTTGGGGCGCTATGACACCCCAAAACACGCACGGGTCCTGACCAGCACAAACGCCTGCCCTAGGGGTATCCGATCGACTTCGGCTCACGGGTCGAAGCGGTTCGCCTTGACGTCCCGGAGAAACCCACCCCAAGCGCCGGCCCCGAACAAAAGCGCCGGACCGCTCGGATCCTTCGAATCCCGAACCCCAGTCACCGACGTCCCAAGCCCAACCTCAACACACTGGCCACCGTTAGGGCCGCTGTAGCTGCTCTTTCGCCAAATCACGCCGACTTCGACGCAAGCCCCGCCGTTCGGTCCGCTTCTTGTGCTCCGGCGCCAGGTCACGTCTAGTAACTTGGTCGCGTCATCGACATGAGGTTTGATCACTGTGCTTTGCCCTTCACTAGCTTCTCCAACAAGTTGCGGGAGTCTTCGGCGGGCAACGCAGTCTGAGCCAAGCGATTAAAGTCTGCCCTGAAGTCCGTGATCTCTTCGGGCTCCTCCAGGTACAACCCGCCCTTCTGGTTCTCCACGTACACGACACCAGGATCATCGGCCCTGGGGAAGCCAAGCCAGTGAAATGAACCCAGGTGCCCTCGATGCGGGCCGGTGTGAAACGGCATGATCTGAAGCGTGACCTGCGGATGCTCGGACATCGCGGCTAGATGTGCGATCTGATCCCTGAGAATCGAGTCGTCGCCCATCGTCCGGTGCAGGACCGACTCATCAACGATGGCATGCAGCTTCAATGCATCCGTGTCTCGGTGCAGGGCGCCCTGCCGTTGTAGTCGCGCTTCGACTTGCTGTCGCTGCTGCGCGTCGGAGACGCGGCTCCCCGCGTTGATCAGCGCTTCGGTGTATGCACGGGTTTGGAGCAAGCCAGGTACGAAGCCCAGATCCCACTCGTGGATTTCGCTGGCTCCCCATTCGAGTCCGATGTAGAGGGAGAACCAGTCGGGGATTGCGCGGTTGCCGTCCCACCAGCCCTTTTCCTTGGCGATGTCGGCCAGTTGCAGGTACCAGGCGACGCGTTCCGGCGGTACGCCGAGGAACGGGAGCATCACTTCCAGATCTGGGTTGCTGATCGTGTTGCGCATGCTCTCGATGTGCGCGATCTTCGCCGGATTGCATCGCAGGCGCTTGGCCACGTCGGCCTGCTTGAGCCCGGCCGTTTCCCGCAGGCGCCGCACTTCCTGTGCCAACCACCGGCGACCCACGGTCGGGCTGATCGTCTGCGGGCCCAGCGCCTCGGAGTCGTTCACGGTCACTCCTTCAGGTCCGAGCGGCGGACACCACCCAAACGAGGCCTTGTCGCGTAAAGATTACTGCGTCAAATTGACTACTGTCACTCTCGGCGCAGACAACACTACTTTTAGCAACTGTCACTACTGTCTCGGGGAGGCTCCATGCGCTGTGCGATTGCCCTGTACCAGGTCGTTAACCCCGAATCGATCGGCTCCTACGACAGGCTGTTGCTCGTCGAGCCGCTGCCGGGAGATGAATCGCCGGACGTGTGGCAGGGATGCCTGCACGACTGGGCGCTGGCGAAGCTCGGCCGAGGCGATCACCGTTTCGGGATGTACCTCGCGGCCGTCGTCTCGGTCGACGACCAGGGGCAACCGGACGAGGACAAGCTGCACGACCTCATCGAGCAGGACTTGGCGCCGATAGAAACCCACGTCTGCTGGTCCGGCTTCGGTGAGCTCGTCGAAGCTTCGTGACTGCCGCGAAGCGAGTGAAGGGCACCTTTGACCGACTAGATGCCGGCCGAAGGTGCCCTCCACTTGTCACCCAAAGCGTGCGTCACTTGGGTTCGTGGATGGTTTGCGGGATGCCCCAGGGGTTTTCGTCGCGGAGCGCCTCCGGGAGGAGGTCCTGCGGGACGTTCTGGTAGGTCACCGGGCGCAGGAAGCGGTCGATCGACGCCGTGCCCACCGACGTGAAGCGGGCGTCCGTCGTCGCCGGGTACGGGCCGCCGTGCTGCATCGCAGGCGACACCGCGACACCGGTCGGCCAGCCGTTGAACAGCACTCGGCCCGCGCGATCACGCAAGCGGCTCACCAGGGTTGCCGCGAACTCCGTGTCGTCGGATTCGGTGTGCAGCGTCGCGGTGAGGTTGCCCTCGAATGCCTCGGCTGCGCGCCGCGCGTTGTCTTCCGAGGAGTAAGTGACCACAATGGACAGCGGGCCGAAGACTTCCTCAAGCAGCGCCTCGCGATTCGCCAGCAGTGTGTCCACATCGGTGGCCAGCAGCGTCGGCACCGCGCCGTCGTCCACGCTGCCCTCCGCCAGTACCCGCACACCCGGAACCTCGGTGACGGCTGCCCGTCGCCCGCAGTAGCCCTCGTGCAGCCGCTCGTTGAGCAGCTTGTGCGCTGCGACGGCCTTCGACTCCGACGCCAGCACCTCGTCCAGGCCGTGGTCGGCGGGCAGGAAAAGCAGGCCGGGCTTGGTGCACAGCTGACCGGCGTTGCCCGAGTATGACGTCACGTAGCCCTTGGCGATCTCCTCGCCGCGAGCGCGCACCGCGCCGGGCGTGACGAACACCGGGTTCAGGCTGCCGAGTTCGCCGAAGAACGGGATCGGCGTGGGCCGCGAGTTGGCGATGTCGAACAGCGCACGCCCCGCCGGGACCGAGCCGGTGAACGCCGCGGCCTTGATCCGCGAATCCTGCAGCGCCGTGGTGCCGATCTCGAAGCCCAGCACGACGTCGAACGCGCCGTCAGGCGCACCGGCGGACCGCAAGGCCTCGACGATGATCTCGCCCGTGCGCACGGACAACTGCGGATGCCCGGGGTGGCCCTTGAGCACCACCGGGCAACCCGCCGCGAGCGCAGAGGCCGTGTCGCCGCCGGCGACGGAGAACGCGAACGGGAAGTTGCTCGCCGCGAACACCAGCACCGGGCCGACCGGCTGCAGGATCCGGCGCAGATCCGGCTTGGCGCCCAACGGGAATCCGGCGTCCGCGCGGTCCAGGGTGGCCTGCAGGTAGCGGCCCTCGTCCAGGACCTCGGCGAACAGCCGCAGCTGGAAGGTGGTGCGCTTGAGCTCGCCGGTCAACCGCCCCTCGGACAGGTTGGACTCGGCCATGGCCAGCGGCACCAGTTCGCCGGCGGCGGTGTCGAGCGCGTCGGCCACGGCGGCGAGCTGGCGGGCGCGGGCGGCGGGCGGCTGAGCTCCGAAGGCCTCGGCGGCATCGGCCGCTCGCTGCAGGACGGTGTCGAGTTCGGCTGGGGTGGTGTCCGGAATCCGGGTCGCGGTCAACGTGCCCATCCTTTGCGCGATGCGGGTGCGGTCCCCCACACCGTAATACGCCCGGCGAACGACCCGCCGCACGCTGTTCGAAATGGCGCACCGGCGAAACGACGAAGGGCACCTCCGACCATGCCGGTCAGAGGTGCCCTTCGATTCGGAAGATCACTCGGCGCGCGAGATCTCGACCATCTCCTCGCGCGGCACGACCTTGATGCGCTCGCGGCCCTGGGCTTCGCCCAGCGCCTTCTCGTGCGCGTCCAGGCGGCCCCAGCCCTCCCACGTCGTGTACTCCACGCCGCGCTCTTCGAGCAGCCGCAGGATGCTGTCGTCCGCCGGCTCCTCCGCCTGCGGCATCGTCGGCAGGTCGGCGAGCAGGTTGTTGATCGTCTCCAGCGCGTCGCCCTTGGTGTGGCCGATCAGGCCCACCGGGCCGCGCTTGATCCAGCCGGTCGCGTAGACGCCCGGGATGTGCTCGCCGTCCAGGTCGAGCACCCGGCCGCCGGCGTTGGGCACCGTGCCGGTGCCGTGGTCGAACGGGATGTCCACCAGCGGCGAGCTCAGGTAGCCGACCGCGCGGTAGACCTGCTGCACCGGGTAGGTCTCGTACTCGCCGGTGCCGCGCACGTTGCCGTCGCCGGTGAGCTCCATGACCTCGACCTTGAAGCCCTCGACCCGGTCGGTGCCCTGCACCTCGACCGGGGACCGCAGGAAGTGCAGGTGCAGCCGTCGCGCGGTGTCGTGCTTCGGGTCGCGCAGCGCCCAGTCCTGCAGCGTCTTGACGATCGTCTTCACCTGGTTGTTGGTGCGGATCGCCTCCTCGCTGGCCTCGTCGAGCTCGAAGCCCTCGGGATGCACGATGATCTCCACGTCGGCCTGGTGGTCGAGCTCGCGCAGTTCCAGCGGGGTGAACTTGGCCTGCGCCGGGCCGCGCCGGGCGAACAGGTGCACGTCGGTGACCCGGGAGTCCTTCAGGCCCGCGTGCACGTTGTCCGGGATCTCGGTGCTCAGCAGGTCGTCGGCCTGCTTCGCCAGCACCCGGGCCACGTCCAGCGCCACGTTGCCTGCGCCGATCACGGCGACCTTCTCGCCGTCCAGCGTCCAGTCGCGCGGGGCCTCCGGGTAGCCGTCGTACCAGTAGACGAAGTCGGCGGCGCCGAAGCTGTGCGGCAGGTCGATGCCCGGGATGTTCAGCGCCCGGTCCTGGTCCGCGCCGGTGGCGAAGATGACCGCGTCGTAGTGGTGGCGCAGGTCGTCCAGCTTCAGGTCCACGCCGTAGTCGATGTGCCCGAGGAACCGGATCTCCGGCTTCTCCAGCACCCGGTGCAGCGCGCTGACGATGCCCTTGATGCGCGGGTGGTCGGGGGCCACGCCGTAGCGGATCAGGCCGTAGGGCGCTGGCATCCGGTCCAGCAGGTCGATCTCGACCGGCGTCTCGGACTTGGTCAGGATGTCGGCGGCGTACACGCCGGCCGGTCCGGCCCCGACGATCGCTACCCGCAGTGGGCGAGTCATTCCATCTCCTCCTACGCCCGCTCCTGGCCGAACGGGGATCGGCCGGATGGCGGCGCTTGCTGACTGGCCCATCACGACTGGGCCCGGTGGCCGTCCACCAAGACCCCTCCAGCTTAGGTATCCCTTACCCCGGATCCCGCGATGCGGACGGTGACAATGGTCATACCGGTTCCGCGGGCTTCCGGGAGGCAACGCTGAGTGCGTGACTAGACGCCCTGGGTGACAGTAAGATCGCCGCTTGATCAAACGCTCCGGTCGTGGCGACGTCGAACTCGAACGTTCCAGATGATCTTGATCACGGCCGCGGTTCGGGGCGCCGGAAGACCAAGCTCTGGAGGTCACGCGGATGCCGCGGCCGGACTGGATACCTGAGGGCGTCGACCTGGAGAAGCCCAGCGCCGCCCGGTGCTACGACTTCTACTTAGGCGGCGCGCACAACTTCGCCGTCGACCGAGAGCTCGGCCGCAAGGTCATGGAGGTCGTGCCCAACGTGCAGGAGGTCGCGGTGAACAATCGCGCGTTCCTGCGCCGCGCGGTCCGCTACTGCCTGGACCAGGGCGTGCGGCAGTTCCTGGACATCGGCTCCGGCATCCCCACCGCGGGCAACGTGCACGAGATCGCCCAGGCCGTCGCCCCCGGGGCCCGCGTGGTCTACGTCGACAACGAGCCGGTCGCCGTCGCGCACAGCCGGTCGATCCTCGGCGACAACGAGAACGCCACGATCGTGCAAGCCGACCTGGTCGACGTCGACGACGTCCTGGACGCTCCGGAGACCCAGCGGCTGCTCGACTTCTCCCAGCCCATCGCGGTCATGATGGTCGCGCTCGTGCACTTCGTGCCGGACGACAGCAAGCCCCGGGAAGTTGTCCGCCGCTACTACGAGCGGATGCCGGCCGGCAGCTACCTCGGCTTCTCCCACGTCACCGGCGACCACTATCCGGAAGGCGTCCAGGGCCTGGTCGAGCTGTACGAGAGCAGCACCAACCCGGTCACGCTGCGCACCCGCGACGAGGTCGCCGGGATGCTCGCCGACTTCGAGATCGCCGAGCCGGGCGTGGTCTACGTGCCCGATTGGCGCCCCGACACCGAGGAAGACGTTTGGGAGAACCCGGAGCGGTCGATCGTCTACGGTGCCGTGGCGCGCAAGGTGTGACGCGCGTGCCAGGTACGGGGGGACCGGCAGTCGGGCAGCCACAACCGGACGAAGTGGTCCGCGAGTGGACCCGCCAGGTCATCCACACCAGCTACGTCCCGATGGGCCGCCGCGATCTCGAAGCCTTCCTGAGCAAGTGCTTCGAGGATCTGCTGGGCGCGCTCGACGGCGGCGGAGCGGAGCCCGCGCGCGACATCGGCGAGCGGCTCGTCGGCACGCACCTGACCAACTCGACGGCGTTGGCGCGCACGCTGCGGCACCTCGCCACCGAGATCCCGAAGATCCGGGAAACCGAACCAACGAGGCTGACCGAGGTGCTCGGAGAGCTGGCCGCCGGATACGCCCGCGCGCTGCGGGAGCAGACGCTGAGCGAGCAGGAGGTGATCCAGCGCGCCGTGTCCGACGCCCGCGACGCGGCGGAGGAAGCGCTGCGCGCCAGCGAGGCGCGCTCGCGGGCGGTGTTCACGGCCTCGGCGCTGGGCGTCGCCATCGTCACGCTGGACGGGATGATCGAGGAGACCAACCCGGCGCTGACGCGGATCTTCCGGCGGCCGGCGGCGGAGCTCGTCGGCGGCACGGTGCACGAGCTGGCCGACGAGGAGTGGCTGGTGAAGCTGGCCGACACCATGGCCGAGCTGGCCACCGGCGACACCGACCAGGACTTCCTGGACATCCGCTTCACCGAACCCAACGGCTCACACGTGTGGACCCAGCTGTCCGGGTCGCTGGTCCGCGACGCCCGCGGCGAACCGGACTACCTCGTGCTGCTCTACGAGGACATCACCGACCGGCACATGCTCCAGGAGTACTTCCGCCAGCAGGCCGTCCGGGACCCGCTGACCGGCCTCGCCAACCGCACCAAGCTGGAGTCGGGCCTGGCCGCCGCGCTGGAACCGATCCGCCCCGGCCGCCGGGTCGGGCTGTGCTACTTCGACCTCGACGGCTTCAAGGCGGTCAACGACAGCCTCGGCCACCCGATCGGCGACCGGCTGCTGCGCCAGGTCGCGCAACGCCTGGAAGCTCTGGTCACGGAGGCCGACGCCGTCGCGGCGCGGATGGGCGGCGACGAGTTCGTGGTGCTGGTGCCCGACTCGGCGGGCGCCGGCCCGGTGGTCGAGCTCGTGGAACGACTGCTGCGGGAAATCACCCGGCCGGTGCTGATCGGCGCGCACGAGCTCCGCGCTTCGGCCAGCGTCGGCATCGTGGAGCGCGAGGTGGCCGGCACCGACGCCGAGGCCCTGCTGCGGGACGCCGACATCACCCTCTACCGCGCCAAGAGCGACGGCCGCGCGCAGTGGGTGCTGTTCGACCCCGAACGCAACGCCGAGGCGCGCGACCGGTTCAGGCTCTCGGCGGAGCTGCCCGCGGCCATGGACCAGCACGAGCTGTTCATCGAGTACGAGCCGATCGCGAACCTGGCCACCGGCGCGCTGGCGGGCGCCACCGCCGCCGTGCGCTGGGACCACGCGGAGTTCGGCGAGCTCGGCGAAGAGCAGTTCCTCGGGCTGGCCGAGGAGACCGGGCTGATCGTCCGGCTCGGCAGCTGGGCGCTGGAGCAGGCGTGCGAGCACGCGGCGCGCTGGGTGCGGCAGCTCGGCGCGGACGCGCCGGTGCCCACGGTGAACCTGTCGGTGCGGCACTGCCGCGACCCCGAGCTCGTCGGCGACGTGCAAGGCATCCTGCAGCGCACCGGGCTGCCGGCGGGCGCGCTGGCGCTGGGACTGCCGGAATCCGCCCTGTTCGACCACCAGGGCGACCCGGTCGACACCCTGGAGATCTTCGCCGACATGGGGATCAAGCTGGTGGTCTACGAGTTCGGCGACGACTACGCGCGGTTGGGCCGACTGCGCGGCCTGCCGCTGGCCGGGGTGCGCATCGACGGGCCGCACCTGGCGAGCCTGGCCGACCCGGACGGCCCGGATCCACTGGACCGGCACCTGGTCGTCGCCGCGGTAGAGGGCGCGCGGCTGCTGGGACTGCCGGCGCTCACCGCGGGCGTGCGCACCGAGCTGCAGGCCGACCGGCTGCGCGAGCTCGGCGTCAGCAAGGTCCAGGGCCCCTACGCCGGGGAACGTGCCTCGGCCCTGGAGATCGAGCAGTTCGTCGAGGCGACGCGCTGAACGTTGCAGGCAGCCTGCTCAGACGGGCCCGTCGTGTCGTGAACCGCACTTTGGCGTCAGGCAAGCGGCGCAGCCGCTTTCTCTTTCGCCACGCACGCAACTTGCACCGCCGCGGGTTCTCAGAGGCTTTCTCGCGAGGACAGCCCCGATGCCGCGTATTGGACATACACAAATCGGGGATCCCACAGCCGAGAAGGCCTCTGTAACTCCCGCAGGGGGGCCGCTACCCGCACCGCCACGCAATGCGAGCTGTGCATTCTTCAGAGCACTGCGGGGAGCGGCGGAAAACTGGTCGCGACTGGCCGATAGCATCGGTATCTGAAGAGTGTCCGCGCCGGTCCGTGGCCGGCCCAGCCTAGGAGTGATCGTGTCCGTACAGCCTTCCCAAGCTCAACAAGCTCTCCGGGTGAAGGTTCCGGCGGGCACTACTGCGGGCGCGGCGGTCGCCGAAGCCGGGCTGCCGTCGAAGGGGCCGGACGCGGTCGTGGTGGTCCGCGACACCGACGGCAACCTGCGCGACCTCGCGTGGGCGCCGGAGGCCGACGTCGAGGTGGAGGCGGTCGCCGCCGACACCGAGGAGGGCCGCAGCGTCATCCGGCACTCCGCGGCGCACGTGCTGGCCCAGGCGGTGCAGAACCTCTTCCCCGACGCGAAGCTGGGCATCGGCCCGCCGGTCCGGGACGGCTTCTACTACGACTTCGACGTCGACCGCCCGTTCACCCCGGAAGACCTGCAGGCGCTGGAGAAGCGCATGAAGCAGCTCATCAAGTCCGGGCAGAAGTTCTCCCGCCGCCGGCTGGAGTCGGTCGAGGCCGCCAAGGAAGAGCTGGCGAACGAGCCGTACAAGCTGGAACTGGTGGACATCAAGTCCGATGTGGACACCAGTGAGGTGATGGAGGTCGGCGGCGGCGAGCTGACCGTCTACGACAACATCGACCGGCACGGCGAGGTCGTCTGGGGCGACCTGTGCCGCGGGCCGCACGTGCCGCACACCCGGTTCATCCCGGCGTTCAAGCTGATGCGGGTGGCCGCCGCGTACTGGCGGGGCGACCAGAACAACCCGCAGCTGCAGCGGATCTACGGCACCGCCTGGGAGTCCAAGGAGAAGCTCGACGAGCACCTGGAGTGGCTGGCCGAGGCCGAGCGCCGCGACCACCGGCGGCTCGGCGCGGAGCTGGACCTGTTCTCCTTCCCGGACGAGATCGGCTCCGGGCTGCCGGTGTTCCACCCCAAGGGCGGCATCATCCGGCGCGAGCTGGAGGACTACTCCCGGAAGCGGCACGAGCAGGCGGGCTACGAGTTCGTCAACACCCCGCACATCACCAAGGACACGCTGTTCAAGACCTCCAGGCACCTGGAGTGGTACCGGGACGGCATGTTCCCGGCGATGCACCTCGACGAGGAGCGGGACGCCGACGGCGAGCTGCGCAAGCCCGGCGTCGACTACTACCTCAAGCCGATGAACTGCCCGTTCCACAACCTGATCTACCGCTCGCGCGGGCGTTCCTACCGGGAGCTACCGCTGCGGCTGTTCGAGTTCGGGTCGGTGTACCGGTACGAGAAGTCGGGCGTGGTGCACGGGCTGACCCGCGTGCGCGGCATGACGCAGGACGACGCGCACATCTACTGCACCCCGGACCAGCTGCAGGACGAGCTGAAGTCGCTGCTGGGCTTCGTGCTGGAACTGCTGCGCGACTACGGCCTGAACGACTTCTACCTGGAGCTGTCCACCCGCAACGACGAGAAGTACGTCGGCAGCGACGAGAGCTGGGCGGTGGCCACCGAGGCGCTGCGCACCGCCGCCGAGGACTCCGGCCTGGAGCTGGTGCCGGACCCGGGCGGGGCGGCGTTCTACGGCCCGAAGATCTCCGTGCAGGCGAAGGACGCGCTGGGCCGCAGCTGGCAGATGTCGACCATCCAGGTCGACTACCACCTGCCGGAGCTGTTCAACCTGGAGTACACCGCGCCCGACGGCAGCAAGCAGCGCCCGATCAAGATCCACCGCGCGCTGTTCGGCTCGATCGAGCGGTTCTTCGGCGTGCTGACCGAGCACTACGCCGGCGCCTTCCCGGCCTGGCTGGCGCCGTTGCAGGTGGTCGGCATCCCGATCGCCGACGAGCACGTCGAGCACCTGCAGCGGGTGGCGAAGGCGTTGCGCGCCAAGGGGATCCGCATCGACGTCGACACCAGCGACGACCGCATGCAGAAGAAGATCCGCACCCACACCACGCAGAAGGTGCCGTTCCTGCTGCTGGCCGGCGGCAAGGACGTGGAGGCCGACGCGGTGTCGTTCCGGTTCCGCGACGGCACTCAGATCAACGGCGTGCCGGTGGACGCCGCGGTCGCCGCGCTGGAGGACTGGATCGGGCGCCGCGAGAACGCCTCGCCGACCGCGGAGAACTTCCAGGCGGAGCGGGCGTGAGCGGAGTTGGCGGCCCGGAGGGCGTGGAGCTGACCGAGCAGTCGGGTGTCGGGGTGCCGGACGCGTTGCAGCGGCTGTGGACCCCGCACCGGATGGCCTACATCCAGGGCGAGAACAAGCCGGAGGGCGACGACAGCGACGGCTGCCCGTTCTGCCGGCTGCTCGAATCGGGGCGGCCGGACGACGAGACGCTGATCGTCGCGCGCGACGAGCTGGTCTTCGCGATCCTCAACCTGTACCCGTACAACCCGGGGCACCTGATGGTGCTGCCGTACCGGCACGTGGCCGACTACACCGAGCTCAGCGCGGCGGAAACGGTGGCGGTCGCGGAGTACACGCAGCGGGCGATGCGGGTGATCCGGCGGGTTTCCGCGCCGCACGGGTTCAACATCGGGCTCAACCAGGGGCCGGTGGCGGGGGCGGGCATCGCGGCGCACCTGCACCAGCACGTGGTGCCCCGCTGGGGCGGCGACTCGAACTTCATGCCGGTCATCGGCCACACGAAGGTGCTGCCGCAGCTGCTCGGCGAGACCCGCCAGCTGCTGGCCGCCGCCTGGTCCGGAGTGGACTGAATCGCGGATTTGCCCTAATAGGGCGAAAACGAGGGCCCGGGGACGTGTTCCCCGGGCCCTCGTCGTGGTCTTGTCAGGCCTGCTCAGCCGCGGAGCTTGGCCTCGATGTCGAGCGTGATGGTGATCTTCTCGCCGACCATGGCGCCGCCGGCCGGGCCCACGCCGAAGTCGGTGCGGTTGAGGACCACCTTGGCGGACAGGCCCAGCAGGCCGTCCTCGCCGAAGCCGCCCAGCTCGGTCTCCAGCGACACGGGCTTGGTGACACCGTGCAGGGTGAACTCGCCGTCGATCACGAAGTCCTCGCCGTCCTGGCGGACTCCGGTGGAGCGGAAGGTCGCGGTGGGGAACTGCTCCACGTCGAGGAAGTCGGCGTTGCGCAGGTGCGCGTCACGGTCGGCGTTGCCGGTGTCGATCGACGTGGCGTCGATGGTGGCGGTGACGGTCGACTCCAGCGGGTCGGCCGCGGTGACGATCTCGCCCTGGAAGGCGCCGAACCGGCCCCGGGACTTGCCGACTCCCATGTGCCGCACGGAGAACTGGATGTCCGAGTGCACGGTGTCGATGTCCCAGGTGCCCGCGACGTAGCCGGGGATCTGCGCGGTTGCGGTCATGCTGCCTCCAGGGGAGAACGGAGTGAAAGTCTCGCCGGGGAGAACAAGATTTGAAGGTTCAATTATTCCTGACTGTGTTCGTGATCACGGCACGCCGTTGTTCTCGCACAGTTCTCGCACACCTGCCGTGCGACTGATCACCGGCGACTAATCTGCAGGAAACGACACTCGGTGCACAGGCGGCTGACACTTCACGCAATGCTCAACATCTTCGCGCGGGCTTCCATTTCGCGACTGACCGACCCGATCGGCGCGGGGCTGGTCCGCCTCGGGCTGTCGCCGAACGCGGTCACGGTGGCCGGCACGATCGCCAGCGCCGGGGCGGCGATGTGGTTCTTCCCGCGCGGCCAGCTGTTCGTGGGCACCGTGGTGGTCGCCGTGTTCCTGCTCTTCGACATCCTCGACGGCGCGATGGCGCGGGCCGGCGGCAAGGCGACGCGGTTCGGCGGCGTGCTGGACGCGAGCTGCGACCGGCTGGTCGACGGCGCGCTGTTCGGCGCGCTGGTGTGGTGGGCGCTGGTCGTCGACGTCGACCACCTGCGCGGCCTGGCCCTGCTGATCTGCCTGGTGAGCGCTCAGGTGATCTCCTACGTGAAGGCGCGCGCGGAGGCCAACGGCCTCAGCGCCGACGGCGGCCTCGCGGAGCGCGCCGAGCGGTTCCTCGTGGTCCTGGTCGGCACCGGCCTGCACGGCCTGGGCGTGCCGTACGTGCTGGACGTCGCGGTCTGGCTACTGGTGGCCCTGTCGCTGATCACGATCGCCCAACGCCTGATCGCGGTCCACACCTCCTACCACGACCAGGAGCGCCCTTGACCGAGCGCGACCTGGTCACTTCTGCGGGATGAGGGACTCCGGCATCGGTTCGTAGCTTTCGAACTGCCGGGTGAAGGTCGCGCTGCCGGAGCTCAGCGACCGCACGTTCACCGTGTAGCGCACGAGCTCGCTCGCGGGCACGTGCGCGCGCACCACGGTCCACCCGGCGTCCTCCGGCTCCGTGCCGACGACCTTGCCGCGCCGGCTGGACAGGTCGCCCAGCACCGCCCCGAGGTGCTCGTCGGGAATGCGCACCGCGACCTCGTCCACCGGCTCCAGCGTGATCAGCCCGGCCTGCTCGGCGGCGGCCTTGAGCGCCTGCGCGCCCGCCGCCTGGAACGCCGCGTCGGAGGAGTCGACGCTGTGCGCCTTGCCGTCCACCAGCGTGACCCGCACGTCCACCAGCGGGGCGCCCTCGTTGATGCCCTTCTCGATCTGCGCCCGCACGCCCTTCTCCACGCTCGGGATGAACTGCCGCGGCACCGCGCCGCCGACCACGCGCTCGGTGAACTCGACGCCGGAACTGCGCGGCAGCGGCTCCACCTCGATGTCGCACACCGCGTACTGGCCGTGCCCGCCGGACTGCTTGACGTGCCGCCCGTGGCCCTTGGCGGGCTGGGCGAAGGTCTGTCGCAGGGGCACCCGCACCGGCACCGTGTCGACCTCGGCGCCGCCCTCGCGCAGCCGCTGCAGCACCACCTCCGCGTGCGCCTCGCCCATGCACCACAGCACCAGCTGGTGCGTCTCGCTGTCGCGGTCCAGCCGCAGGCTCGGATCGGCGGCGATCAGCCGGTTGAGGTTGCGCGCCAGCGCGTCCTCGTCGCTGCGGGTGTGCGCGGTGACCGCGATCGGCAGCAGCGGCTCCGGCATCGGCCACGGCTTGAGCAGCAGCGGATCGGAGGGATCGGACAGCGTGTCGCCGGTCTCGGCCGAGCCGATCTTGGTCAGCGCGCACAGGTCGCCGGCGATGCAGTGCGACACCTCGCGCAGGTTCACGCCCAGCGGCGAGTAGAGGTGCGCCACCCGCTCGTCCTCGTCGTGGTCCGGGTGCCCGCGCTCGGCCATCCCGTGCCCGGAGACGTGCACCGGGCGCTCCGGGCGCATCGTGCCGGAGAACACCCGCGCCAACGACACGCGGCCCACGTACGAGTCGACCGAGGTGTGCACCACCTCGGCCGCGAGCGGTCCCGCCGGGTCCGGGGTGAGCGGGTGCGGATTGTTGCCCTGCGGGTCGGTGAACTCCGGCAGCGGGTGCTCCAGCGGCGACGGGAAGCCGCGCCGGATGCCGTCGAGCACCTCGCGGATGCCGATCCCGGTCAGCCCGCACACCGGCAGCACCGGGTGCAGGCCGCCCTGCACCACGGCCTTCTCCAGGTCGGCGATCAGCGTGTCCTCGTCGATCTGCTCGCCGTTGAGGTAGCGGTCCATCAACGACTCGTCCTCGCTCTCGGCGATGATCGCCTCGATGAGCTCGCCGCGCGGCTGGTCGATCTGCTCGCGCAGCTGCGCGTCGGCCGCGACGGTGCCGCCGAGCTCGTAGATCTGCTCGGTGAGCAGGCCGACCAGCCCGAAGAACTCGCCGTCGGAGTCGAAGTGCGGCAGGTACAGCGGCAGCACGCCGGAGCCGAACGCGTCCTGGCAGCTCAGCAGCGCGGTTTCGAAGTCGGCGCGCGGCTGGTCCAGCCGGGCGATGAGCACCGCGCGCGGCATGCCGACCGCGGCGCACTCCTGCCAGATCGCGCGGGTCGCGGCGTCGACGCCTTCGGTTGCCGACACCACGAACAGGGCGGCGTCCGCCGCGCGCAGCCCGGCGCGCAGTTCGCCGACGAAGTCCGCGTAGCCGGGCGTGTCGATCAGGTTGATCTTGATGTCTCCGTGGTGCATCGGCGCGACGGCCAGGCCGATGGACCGCTGTTGCTCGATCGAGGCGGGCTCGTGGTCGCACACCGTGGTGCCCTCGGTGACCGTGCCCGATCGGGGAATCGTCGAGGTGGCGGTCAGCATCGCCTCGACGAGCGTGGTCTTGCCGGCGGCCGACGGGCCGACCAGCACGACGTTGCGGATCTTCGCGGGATCTGAGGGGGCCGGGATCGCCGGCCCTCCTACCGTGCCGCTCTGTTTTGTGCCCATGAGTACTCCCTGCGAGCTCCCGGCGACCGACTGTGTCTCCGATCACACACCTCGCGTTCGGGTCGTGCAAGGCCGGTGGTCACCCGCGGCGGGAGCGGTCCCACTGGCGAGCAAGTGGACTACCGGAAATCGCGGTTAGTGGACCGTGGAAATGGTCCAGTTCGGGAATAGCCTGGTCGCGGCAGAGCACGACAACAGGAAGGCCGAAGGTGACTACCGTCGACGCCAAGGACACCGCCAGCACCGCCCAGACCGGCACCGACGGGGTCAAGCGCGGAATGGCAGAAATGCTCAAGGGCGGCGTGATCATGGACGTGGTCACGCCCGAGCAGGCCAAGATCGCCGAGGCCGCCGGCGCGGTCGCGGTGATGGCGCTGGAGCGGGTGCCCGCCGACATCCGCGTTCAGGGCGGCGTGGCCCGGATGTCCGATCCGGACATGATCGAGGGCATCATCGACGCCGTCTCCATCCCGGTGATGGCCAAGGCGCGCATCGGCCACTTCGTCGAGGCGCAGGTGCTGCAATCGTTGGGCGTGGACTACATCGACGAATCCGAGGTGCTCACCCCGGCCGACGAGGTCAACCACATCGACAAGTGGGCCTACACCGTGCCGTTCGTGTGCGGCGCGACCAACCTCGGCGAGGCGCTGCGGCGGATCTCCGAAGGCGCCGCGATGATCCGCTCCAAGGGCGAGGCCGGCACCGGCAACGTCGTGGAGGCGACCCGGCACATGCGGCAGATCCGCGCCGACATCCGGCGGCTGTCGGTGCTCGGCGGCGACGAGCTCTACGTCGCGGCGAAGGAGCTGCGCGCTCCGGTGCAGCTGGTCCAGGAGATCGCCAGGACCGGGAAGCTGCCGGTCGTGCTGTTCACCGCGGGCGGCATCGCGACCCCGGCGGACGCGGCGATGATGCGCCAGCTGGGCGCGGAGGGCGTCTTCGTCGGCTCGGGCATCTTCAAGTCCGGTGACCCGGCGAAGCGCGCTGAGGCGATCGTCAAGGCGACGACGTTCTACGACGACCCGGACGTGATCGCGAAGGTCTCCCGGGGCCTCGGCGAGGCGATGGTCGGCATCAACCTCGACGACCTCTCGGAGCAGCAGCGCTACGCCCAGCGCGGCTGGTAACCCCGATCGAGTGGCGCCTTCGGGTGATTGCCTCGCCCGAAGGCGCCCTTCGCCTGGGCTCGGGTCAGGCGTGTTCCATGACGAGGACCGCTCTGGTGGCCGGTTCGAGGGCTTCGTAGACGTGGGGTACGTCGCCGGAGAACGAGATGTAGTCGCCGACCTCGAGCTCCACCGGGCTCTCCTCCGGGCCCGCCAGCAGGCGTCCCGAGGTGAGGACGACGTGCTCGACCGAGCCGGGGATGTGGGCGTCCGCGCGGCGGACTCCGCCCGGCTCCAGCTCCAGGACGTAGAGATCGCGACGGGCCCCGGAACGGCCGGAGGACAGCAGTGCCGCGGCGTAGGTCGACTGCTCCGAGCGCACGAGCGGGACCTGCCCGGCCCGCACGACCCGCACCTGCGGCGTCGGCGGGTCGACGAGGCGGCTGAACGGCACGCCCAGCGCCACGCCCAGCGCCCAGAGCGTTTCCACGCTGGGGTTGCCGGTGCCGGATTCGAGCTGCGACAGGGTGGATTTCGCGATCCCGGCGCGCCGGGCGAGTTCGGTGAGGGTCAGCCCGGTGCGGTCGCGTTCGCGGCGCAGGGAGGCGGCGATGGTCTCCAGCGGCGGCGCGGCCGCCGTGTTCTCGGTCTCACTCATGCCTGTTCGCTCTGTCGGTCCTTGAATTCGGTTTGACGAACAACGCCCTTGGTGTTCAGGATAGCGAACGTGAGTACGTTAGAGCGAACGCGAGCGGGATTCTGGCGGGATGCGCTGGTGCGCGACGTGCTGTCGATGGCCCTGGCGATGGCCATCGTCGGCGCGTCCCTCGGCGCCATCGCGGTGAGCAAGGGCGTGCCGCTGTGGATGATCACGCTGATGGGCGCGGTCGTGTTCGCCGGCGGCTCGGAATTCATGGTGGTCGGCCTGGTCACCGCGGGCGCCGCCCCGGTCACCGCGGTGCTCGGCGGCCTGATGCTCAACGCCCGCCACCTCCCGTTCGGCATGGCGGTCGGCGGCCTGCTGGGCCGCGGCTGGCCGAGCCGGCTGATCGGCAGTCACCTGATGGTGGACGAATCCGTGGCGTTCGCGCTGGCGCAGGGCACCACGGCGCAGAAGAAGCGCGCGTACTGGCTGACCGGCATCGCGCTGTACTGCGCCTGGGCCCCCTCGGTGTTCCTCGGCGGCCTGCTCGGCCAGAGCGTCGGCGATCCGGGGGCCTTCGGCCTGGACGCGGCGATGCCCGCGGCCCTGCTGGCCCTGATCATGCCGTCGCTGCGGGAGTTCCGGACCCTGCGGGCGGTCGCGGTGGGCGCGTTCGTGGCCTTGCTGACCACGCCGGTGCTGCCCGAGGGCCTGCCGGTGATGGCCGCGCTGGTCGGCCTCGCCGCCGCGCTGCCACTGCCGAAGCGACTGGCGGGGGAGGAGGCCCGATGACTCTCGGCGTGATCTTCGCGCTGGCCGCCGGCACCTACGCCATGCGGCTGGCCGGCCCGCTGCTGCGCGGCCGGATCCAGATCTCCGAGCGGTTGGAACAGCTGCTGTCGATCGCCGCGATCGTGCTGCTCGGCGCCTTCGTCGCCACCAGCACCGCGTTCGAGTCCGGCGTCTTCGCCGGCTGGGCCCGCTTCGCGGGCGTCGCGGTCGGCGGCGTGCTGGCCTGGCGGCGGGCGCCGTTCGTGTTGGTGGTGGCAGCCGCGGCGGCTACCACGGCCCTGCTGCGGCTCACCGGCCTGGCGGGGTAGGTCGCCGGAAATCGGGCCTTCGATTTCCATTGAAATTGCGGCGGTCGGACTGCCGGGGGCCTGAGGGCCGCGCATCCCGGCCTTCGGTTGTGGACGGAAGTGCAGGAGAATCGAAACCGTGACGAAACCCGTGATCGGAGTCCTCGCTCTGCAAGGCGGCGTCGCCGAGCACCTGGCCGCGCTGGAGCGCAGCGGGGCCGACGCCCGGCCGGTTCGCCGAGCGGAGGAGCTGGCGGCGGTGCAGGGCATCGTGCTGCCGGGCGGCGAGTCGACCACCATGACCCGCCTGCTCGACACCTTCGAGCTCTACGAGCCGCTGCGCGAACGCCTCGCGGCGGGTCTGCCCGCGTACGGCTCGTGCGCGGGGATGATCATGCTCTCCCGCGAGGTGCTCGACAGTGACGGTCGAGGGGACCGGGAACTGCCGGCGGTCCGCCCGCTGGGCGCGCTGGACGTCGTCGTGCGGCGCAACGCCTTCGGCAGGCAGGCCGATTCCTTCGAAACCGACCTGGAATTCGCCGGCATTCCGGACGGCCCGGTGCACGCGGTGTTCATCCGCGCACCGTGGGTCGAGAAGGTCGGTGAAGATGTCGAGGTGCTGGCCGCAGTGCCTGACACGGGCGCCGTTGACCCGGACACCACCGGGCGGGATGCGGCCGCCGGTAGGATCGTCGCGGTTCAGCAGGGACCGGTGCTCGCCACCGCTTTCCACCCGGAGCTGGTCGGCGGGGACGAGCGCGTGCACCGCTATTTCGTACAGATCGTCCGCGCGCGGCTTGGTTCCACGGCGCAGGCGTAGAAAGACGGAGGAGAGATGAGCGGCCACTCCAAGTGGGCCACCACCAAGCACAAGAAGGCCGCCCTCGACGCCAAGCGCGGCAAGCTCTTCGCGAAGCTGATCAAGAACATCGAGGTTGCCGCTCGTACCGGTGGGGGCGATCCCGAGGGCAACCCGACCCTGTACGACGCCATCCAGAAGGCGCGCAAGAGCTCGGTCCCGATGGACAACATCGAGCGCGCCCGCAAGCGCGGCGCGGGTGAAGAGGCCGGCGGCGCCGACTGGCAGACGATCATGTACGAGGGCTACGGCCCCAACGGCGTCGCAGTGCTGGTGGAGTGCCTGACCGACAACCGCAACCGCGCCGCGGGCGAGGTGCGCACCGCGATGACCCGCAACGGCGGCTCGATGGCCGACGCGGGCTCGGTGTCCTACATGTTCAACCGCAAGGGCGTCGTGCTGCTGCCGAAGAACGGGCTCACCGAGGACGACGTGCTCTCCGCGGTGCTGGAAGCTGGCGCCGAGGAGATCAACGACCTCGGTGACAGCTACGAGATCCTCGCCGACCCGACCGACCTGGTCGAGGTGCGCAAGGCGCTGCAGGCGGCGGGCATCGAGTACGACTCGGCGGAGGCGAACTTCCTGGCCTCGGTCAACGTCGAGCTCGACGCCGACGCGGCCCGCAAGATCTTCAAGCTGATCGACGCCCTCGAGGACTGCGACGACGTGCAGAACGTTTTCGCCAACTTCGACGTGTCGGACGCGGTGCTCGAAGAGGTCAACGCGTAGCTGGTGCGCAGCGGCGGAGTCGCCACCGCGCCCGATTCCACGTGCCGGCCGAGGCCGGCCGACGCGGCCGTTCGGCCGCATCGCGCTCGTGACCGATGAAGCGACCGGCCCCGATGGCGGGGCCGGTCGCTTCGTCTTACGCCGGTGTGCTCGGCTGGGCGGAGCCGCCCAAGCCCCGCCCGGCTGACACGCGCCGTGCTCGGCCCGCTCCCGCCGGTGTCCACAGTGGCCGACGCCCCGGGTGCCGGTGGGAGCGGTCTGCTCCGCAGGCAGAATGGCGCCGTGGTCGACACGGATGAGGCTCTGCGCAAGTGGATGGTCAACACCGCGGACAAGCACGGGGCCGCGGTGATGCACGTGGCGGGCGATGACCGCGGCGCGGCGTACGCGTTCTCGGTCGGTGCGTGGCGGCGCTTCGGCAAGCCCGAGGTCGTCGTGATCGGCCTGCCCAAGGAGGTCGCGCACGCGGTGGTCAACACCTACGTGCAGCGGGTCAGCGGCGGCGAGCGGTTCCAGCCGGGCCAGCTCTACGACGGCTTCCTGCAGGGCTGCCCGGTCACCTTCGAGAAGGTCGCGCTGCAGCACTACCCGGAGTACCTGGGCAGCGCGTTCCTGGTCTACAACGGGCCGGACTTCCCGGCGGTGCAGCTGATCGCCTCCAGCCCGGACGGCGGCAAGTTCCCGTGGCAGCCCGACGCGCCGGGCGGCTTCCTCGAGTACCAGCCGATCCTCACCGACAGCGGCCTCCCGGAATCCTGGACGCCCGGCACCGACGGCCCCTGACCAGCGGCGGCCCCGGATCGGCGAAACCGCGCGCAGGCTGACCCGGTCGGGTGAGGCGCGTGCGTGTCGGTGTGGTCGCGGGCGTCGGCGGTTCGATAGGGTTTCGAACGAATGTTCATCAGGTGAGAGCAGGTGGCGTCGTGCGCGTGCTGGGAGTCGACCCCGGGCTGACCCGCTGCGGGCTCGGCGTCGTCGACGGCGGTCGCGGCCGCGAGGTCGCCTGCGTCGCGGTGGGCGTGGCGCGCACCCCGCCGGAGGACGAGCTGTCCAGCCGGCTGATGGCGGTGGCCGACGTGGTGGAGGAGTGGATGGACGCGCACCGCCCCGAGGTGGTGGCGATCGAGCGGGTCTTCAGCCAGCACAACGTGCGCACCGTGATGGGCACCGCGCAGGTCTCCGGTGTCGTGGCGCTGGCGGCCGCCCGCCGCAAGCTGCCGGTCGCCTTCCACACGCCCAGCGAGGTCAAGGCCGCCGTCAGCGGTTCCGGCCGCGCCGACAAGCGCCAGATCACCATGATGATCACCAAGATCCTCGGGCTGGTCGAAGCGCCAAAGCCGGCCGACGCCGCCGACGCGCTGGCGCTCGCGGTCTGCCACATCTGGCGCGCCCCGATGGCCGCCCGGCTGGCCGAGGCGGAGGCCAAGGCCGCCGAGATCGCCCGGAACCACCGCGCCCGGCTGAAGGCCGCCGCACAAGCCACCCGAAGATCGTGATGTTGTCTTTGAAGCGGCGAAGCCGCTTAGCCCACGTACGCAAGGTGACCACCCGCGGGTTCTCAGGCGTCGTCTCGCGAGGCGGCGTCTGAGGTTCCGCTAAGCGGCCACCTGCGCAAAACGAGCCCATGAACAGGTTTTGGAGGGGTTTCCCGATGATCTCCACGGTAAGGGGTCCGGTGCTGTCCGTCGGGCTGGACCACGCCGTGATCGAAGTCGGCGGCGTGGGCATGGCGGTGCACGCCACCCCGGTGACGCTGGCCGCCCTGCGCCGCGGCGAGGAAGCGCGGCTGTGGACCTCGCTGATCGTGCGCGAGGACTCGCTGACGCTCTACGGCTTCGCCGACGCCGAAGCCCGCGACCTCTTCGTGCTGCTGCAGACGGCCTCCGGCGTCGGCCCGCGGCTCGCGCTGGCCACGCTCGCGGTGCTCGCGCCCGAGCAGCTCTGCCACGCGCTGGCCGACGGCAACCTGACGGTGCTCACCCAGGTGCCCGGCATCGGCAAGAAGAGCGCCGAGCGGCTGATCCTGGAGCTGCGCGACAAGGTCGGCGTGGTGGCCGGGGCCGCGGCCGGGCCGGCGGCGACGGTGGACCGCGGCCGGGTGCGCTCCGAGGTCTCCGAGGCGCTGGTGGGGCTGGGCTTCTCGGCCAAGCAGGCCGACCAGAGCGTCGAGGTGGTCCTGGCCGCCGGCAACGGCGACCTGGACACCTCGGCGGTGCTGCGCAAGGCGCTGGCCACCCTGGGCCCGAAGTGAGGCCGGCCTGATGCAGGAAGACAACGACGACTGGCCGCCGTCGGGCGACGGCGTCGCACTGACGCCGGAGCAGGATCAGGGCGACCAGGACGTCGAGATGACGCTGCGCCCGCGCAAGCTGAGCGAGTTCGTGGGTCAGTCCCGCGTGCGCGAGCAGCTGGAGCTGGTCCTGCACGGCGCGCTCAGGCGCGGCGAACAGCCCGACCACGTGCTGTTCTCCGGCCCGCCGGGGCTGGGCAAGACCAGCCTGTCGATGATCATGGCGACGGAGCTGGGCGCCTCGATCCGGGTCACCTCCGGCCCGGCGCTGGAACGCCCCGGCGACCTCGCCGCGATGCTGTCCAACCTCGCCGAGGGCGACGTGCTGTTCATCGACGAGATCCACCGGATCGCCCGGCCCGCCGAGGAGATGCTCTACCTGGCGATGGAGGACTACCGGGTCGACATCGTGGTCGGCAAGGGGCCGGGAGCGACCAGCATCCCGCTGGAGCTGGCCCCGTTCACGCTGGTCGGGGCCACCACCCGGTCCGGCGCGCTGACCGGGCCGCTGCGCGACCGGTTCGGCTTCACCGCGCACATGGAGTTCTACTCCGCGGACGAGCTGGAGGTGGTGGTGCGCCGCTCGGCCGGGATCCTGGGCGTGGACCTGCGCGACGACGGGGCGACCGAGATAGCCCGCCGGTCCCGGGGCACGCCGCGGATCGCCAACCGGCTGCTGCGGCGCGTCCGCGACTTCGCGGAGGTGCGTGCCGACGGAGTGGTGACCCGCGAGGTCGCGCGCGCCGCGCTGGCGGTCTACGACGTCGACGAGATGGGCCTGGACCGGCTGGACCGGGCCGTGCTCGGCGCGCTGATCAAGTCGTTCCACGGCGGACCGGTGGGGGTTTCGACGCTGGCGGTCGCGGTCGGCGAGGAGCCGAGCACGGTGGAGGAGGTCTGCGAGCCCTACCTGGTGCGGGCGGGCATGATCGCCCGCACCCCGCGCGGCCGGGTCGCCACGGTCGCCGCGTGGCAGCACGTGGGCCTCACGCCGCCGCCGCACGCGCCCGGCGAGTCGCAGTCCGACCTCTTCGCCGAGTGATCCAATAGTGACAAATCGCCGATACTGTGTCCCTCGCCCAGCCATCGGCTCGCAGTCGGGGCGCTGGTCCGTGCTTGCGGCGTGACGTTATCCTCCTCACGTCCCGCTCGGTGGTGACGAACCGCGCGAGGCGGCACCGCCGGATGGGTGGTGTGCAGCGCGGCAGGCATGAACCGCGCCCCGCGCGAGAGCGGGGAGACTCTCCTGGTTCCCAGCGGGAGAGGACGTCGACCCGAGTTGACCTGGCACACTGGGGCAGAACATCCGAACAATTCGGGCGCAGTACTGCGAGGGCTGGGCCCCGAAGCGTCCGCTGAACGGAGCACGATGGACCTCCAATCCCTGATTCTTCCGCTGCTGATCGTCCTGCTGGCGGTGCCGCTGTTCCTGCAGGCCCGCAAGCAGAAGCGCGCCGTGGCCGAGCAGCAGAAGCTGCAGAACTCGATCGAGCCGGGCGACAAGGTGATGACCACCTCCGGCGTGTTCGGCAAGGTCGTCGCCACCAGCGACGACTCCATCGACCTGGAGCTCGCCCCGGGCATGACCACCACCTGGGTGCGCGCCGCGGTCCGCGAGAAGGTCACCACCGACAGCGCCCCGGCCGCCGAGACGGCCGAGTCGACCGAGTCGGAGAAGACCGAGGAGGCGCCGGCCGAGGCCGGCGTTCCGGAGTCGAAGGCCGAGATCGCCGAGCCGATCGAGAAGCAGAAGACCAACTGACACCAGGCGCAACGCCTTCCCCCCGGGCGCCGGTAGGGCGCCCGGCGGGCGGGGTCGTCGCCGCCAGGTCGTGACGCGGGCACCGGGTTTCCGGGCCCGCGTCCGTGCGTAGTGGTTGATCTACGCACGGTTGCCACCCGGATCGCCGGCGCCCGCGCCCGGCCTGTCAGACTGAACCGAGGAATTCGGCGATCCGCCACCAGTGGTGGCGAAGATCGCCAACAGATCGCGCCGATCGGGGAACCTGGCGAGCCCGGCTGTAGGTTGGCGTCGAGCGGGCGGAACCGCTCGTCGCAGCTTGCGCAGTTCGGTAGGCGACGCCTACGCGAACCGACCGCGCACCCGATACGGACCGTGGACAGGAGACTGACGCACCGTGGCACCTCCGGCCGGGCAGATTCGCCCAGGGCGTTATCTGGCGATCTTCGCGCTGATCGTCGTGGGGCTGTACGCACTGGTGTTCTTCACCGGTGATGGCAAGCCGACGCCGAAGCTCGGGATCGACCTCCAGGGCGGCACCCGCGTGACGCTGACGGCCCGCACGCCGGACGGTCAGCCGCCCACCAACGAGGCGCTGAACCAGGCGCGGCAGATCATCGAGACCCGCGTCAACGGCATGGGCATCAGCGGTTCCGAGGTGACCCGGGACGGCAACAACCTGGTGATCACCGTGCCGGGCGAGGGCGGTGAGGAAGCCAAACAGCTGGGGCAGACCGCCGAGCTGAACTTCCGCAAGGTCGTCACCGCGGTGCCCGCGGCGCAGCCGCCGGCGGGGACCACCCCGCAGGTCGCGCAGCAGCAGGGCCCGGGCGATCAGCGGAAGGCGATCGACGAGGCGAAGGCGCTCCGGCAGAGCACCGACCAGAACGTCCAGATGCAGGCGCTGCAGTCGCTGAACTGCGCCGCCGACGACCCGCTGCGCGGCAACGACGACCCGAAGCTGCCGCTGGTGACCTGCGACCGCGAGGGCCAGCAGAAGTACCTGCTGGAGCCGGTGTTCTTGCCCGGCAAGGAGATCGCGAACTCGCAGGCCGTGCCGCCGCAGCCGCAGGGCGGGCAGCCGGGCTGGACGGTGTCGCTGGACTTCAAGAGCGAAGGCGCCAAGGTCTGGGCCGACTTCACCTCCGCCAACGTCGGCCAGCAGGCCGCGTTCGTGCTGGACACCGAGGTCGTGTCGGCGCCGCAGATCCAGGCGGCCCTGCTCGCCGGCAACGCCAGCATCAGCGGGCAGTTCAACCAGGAGAGCGCCACCGACCTGGCCAACATCCTCAAGTACGGCTCGCTGCCGCTGGCCTTCGACCAGTCCGAGGCCGAGACGGTCTCCGCGACCCTCGGCGTGGCCTCGCTGGAGGCGGGCCTGATCGCCGGTGGCATCGGCCTCATCCTGGTCGCGGTGTACTGCCTGCTCTACTACCGGCTGCTGGGCATCCTGACCGTCCTGTCGCTGGTGCTCTCCGGCGGCGTGGTCTACGGCGTGCTGGTGCTGCTCGGCCGCTGGGTCGGCTTCACCCTCGACCTGGCGGGCATCGCCGGTTTCATCGTCGCGATCGGCATCACCGCCGACTCGTTCATCGTGTTCTTCGAACGGCTCAAGGACGAGATCCGCGAGGGCCGCACCTTCCGCTCGGCAGTGCCGCGCGCCTGGACGCGGGCCCGGCGCACGATCCTCTCCGCCGACGCGGTCAGCTTCCTGGCCGCCGCCGTGCTCTACGTGCTCGCCGTCGGCCAGGTGAAGGGCTTCGCCTTCACCCTCGGCATGTCGACGGTGCTGGACCTGGTCGTGGTCTTCCTCGTCACGCACCCGCTGGTGGCGGTCGCCTCGAAGAACAAGTTCCTGTCCAAGCCCTCGGTCTCCGGCCTGGGGGCGGTGCAACGGCTCGGTGACCAGACCCGGGCCGCCCGCAAGGCCGCGACCACCGCCAAGGAGGCGTGAAGGTGACGACTCCAGGAACCGAAGGTGCACGGCGCGAAAGCGTCTTCCACCGCCTCTACACCGGCACCGGGGCCTTCGACATCATCGGCAAGCGCGCCCGGTGGTACATCTCGCTGGGCCTGCTCGTGCTCGTGTGCCTCGGAGCCATCGGGTTCAAGGGCTTCAACCTCGGCATCGACTTCGAGGGCGGCACCAAGCTCCAGCTGCCCGCCGTCGGCGCGCAGGGCCCGATCCAGACCGACCAGGTGCAGAACGCGTTCCAGGACGCGCTGGGCCACCCGGCCGAGACGGTGCAGATCGTCGGCACCGGAGCCAACACGAGCATCCAGATCCGCTCCTCGGCGCTGACCCCGGAGCAGGTGGCCGCCGTCAAGCAGTCGCTGTTCAACGAGGTGCAGCCGCTGGACGTGCAGGGCAGCCCGAGCCAGCAGGTGATCAGCGACAGCGCGGTCAGCGGCACCTGGGGCGGTGAGATCACCCAGCAGGCGCTGATCGCGCTGGGCGTGTTCCTGGTGCTGGTGACGATCTTCCTGGCGTTCTACTTCGAGAAGTGGATGGCGGTGGCGGCGCTGGTCGCGCTGCTGCACGACGTCGTGGTCACCGCGGGCATCTACTCGCTGATCGGCTTCGAGGTCACGCCGAGCACGGTCATCGGCCTGCTGACCATTCTCGGGTTCTCGCTGTACGACACGGTGGTGGTCTTCGACAAGGTCAAGGAGAACACCCGCGGCCTGCTCGGGCTGACCCGCCGCACCTACGGCGAGGCCGCGAACCTGGCGGTCAACCAGACCCTGATGCGCTCGATCAACACCTCGGTGATCGCGCTGCTGCCGGTGGTCGGGCTGCTCGTGGTGGGCGCCGGGCTGCTCGGCGTCGGCGTGCTGCAGGACCTGGCGCTGGTGCAGATGGTCGGCATGATCGCCGGCGTGGTGTCGTCGATCTTCCTGGCCACGCCGCTGCTGGTGGACTTCAAGATGCGCGACCCGAAGTACCGCGAGCACGCGGCGAAGGTGCGGCAGCGCCGCGAGCGCGCCGCTGCCAAGGCCGTCGGCGAGGACGCCCCGGCCGAGCCGAAGCACGCGGTCGCTGCGGGCTCGGGCCCGCGCGGTGGGCGGCCCGGCGCCAAGGCCGGCCGCCCGTCCGGGAAGAGGCGGCGTTGAGCGCGGTGGAGGAGACGGCCATTTCCGTGCAGGTGACCGATGCGACCGATCATGCGCTCCGGCAGGCGGTCGGGCTGATCCGCGAGGTGCCGGACTTCCCCGAGCCGGGAGTCCTGTTCCGCGACATCAGCCCGCTGCTCGCCGACGGCGCCGGGCTGAACGCCGTGGTGTCGGCGCTGGGCCGGGACGTCGAGTTCGACGTGGTGGCCGGCGTGGAGGCGCGTGGCTTCCTGGTCGGCGCGGCGGTCGCGCAGGAGTTCGGCACGGGCGTGATCGGGCTCCGCAAGCCCGGCAAGCTTCCCGTGGTGGCGGACCGGGTCGACTACACGCTGGAGTACGGCCGCGCCACGCTCGAACTCCCGGCGGACACGCTGCGCGCCGGCCAGCGGGTTCTGATCGTGGACGACGTCCTGGCCACCGGCGGCACCCTGGGCGCGGCGTGCCGCTTGGTCCGCCAGGCCGGTGCCGACGTCGCGGCGGCGGCCGTCGTGCTCGAACTCACCGCCCTCGAAGGCCGCGACAAGATCATGGGCGAAACCGTCCGGGCCCTGCTGAGGGCCTGATTCGTCGAGGTGAGCGCCGTCCGATCCCTGGTCACGGGGCTCGGGCGCGCTTCCGTCGGTGATCGGTGCGGGTGAAGTTTCGTCGTCCTTCGACTGCGTCAGGTGACCGCTGGGCGTATCACACCCACACCTGGGAAGGTCCGTCGCTCGGATGGCGTTATTCTCAGTGTCCGGGTCCCCCGGACCTGGGACGAGAGCAACACCTGAGCCCGGGAGCGTGCGGTGAGCCAACACGTCGAATCTCCTGCTTCGGCAACCGACCCGGTTGCCGAGCCGCGGGCGGCCTCCGCGACGCGTCGCGTCCGGGCCCGACTGGCCAGGAGGATCACGGCGCAGCGGGCCGCCTCCGTCAAGCAAGTGCTGGAGCCGTTGGCCACGGTGCACCGCGAGTTGCACCCGCAGGCCGATCTGGCGCTGCTGCAGCGCGCTTATGACGTCGCCGAGGAGAAGCACCGCAGTCAGCGGCGCAAGTCCGGTGACCCGTACATCACGCATCCGCTGGCCGTCGCGACGATCCTGGCCGAGCTCGGCATGGACACCACGACCCTGGTGGCCGGCCTGCTGCACGACACCGTCGAGGACACCGACTACTCGCTGGAGAAGCTCGGCGCCGAGTTCGGCGACGAGGTGGCGCACCTGGTCGACGGGGTCACCAAGCTGGACAAGGTCAAGCTGGGCGCCGCTGCCGAGGCCGAGACCATCCGCAAGATGATCATCGCGATGGCCCGCGACCCGCGGGTGCTGGTGATCAAGCTCTCCGACCGGCTGCACAACATGCGCACCATGCGCTTCCTGCCGCCGGAGAAGCAGGCCCGCAAGGCGCGGGAGACCCTCGAGGTGCTGGCGCCGCTGGCGCACCGGCTGGGCATGGCCACCATCAAGTGGGAGCTGGAGGACCTGGCGTTCGCCATCCTGCAGCCCAAGAAGTACGACGAGATCGTGCGCCTGGTGGCCAACCGCGCGCCGTCCCGCGACACCTACCTGCGCACCGTCATCGACGAGCTGTCGCACCAGCTCGACGCCGCCCGGCTGGCCGCGAAGGTGCAGGGCCGCCCCAAGCACTACTACTCCATCCACCAGAAGATGATCGTGCGAGGCCGCGACTTCGACGACATCCACGACCTGGTGGGCGTGCGGATCCTGGTCGACGAGGTCCGCGACTGCTACGCCGCGATGGGCGTGGTGCACGCGCTGTGGCAGCCGATGCCCGGCCGCTTCAAGGACTACATCGCGCAGCCCCGGTTCGGGGTCTACCAGTCGCTGCACACCACGGTGATCGGCCCGGAGGGCAAGCCGCTGGAGGTGCAGATCCGCACCCACGAGATGCACCGCACCGCCGAGTACGGCATCGCGGCGCACTGGCGGTACAAGGAGACCAAGGGGCGCAACGGCGGCGGGCAGTCGGCCGTCGAGGTCGACGAGATGGCGTGGATGCGGCAGCTGCTCGACTGGCAGCGGGAGGCCGCGGATCCCGGCGAGTTCCTGGAGTCGCTGCGCTACGACCTGGCGACCAGGGAGATCTTCGTCTTCACGCCGAAGGGCGACGTGATCACGCTGCCGTCCGGCTCGACCCCGGTGGACTTCGCCTACGCGGTGCACACCGAGGTCGGTCACCGCTGCATCGGCGCCCGCGTCAACGGCCGGCTGGTGGCGCTGGAGCGCAAGCTGGAGAACGGCGAGGTCGTCGAGATCTTCACGTCCAAGGCGGAGGGCTCCGGCCCGAGCCGCGACTGGCTGTCGTTCGTGGCCTCGCCGCGGGCCAAGGCGAAGATCAAGCAGTGGTTCGCCAAGGAGCGCCGCGAGGAGGCGATCGAGTCCGGCAAGGAGCTGATCGCCAAGGAGATCCGGCGGCTCGGCCTGCCGGTGCAGCGCCTCGTGTCGGCGGAAACGCTCGCCGCGGTGGCCCGCGAACTGCACTACGTGGACGTCACCGGCCTGTACGCGGCGGTGGGGGAGAAGCAGCTCTCGGCGCAGCACCTGGTGCAGCGCCTCGTGGCGTTCATCGGCGGTCCGGAGCAGGCGGCCGACGAGATCGCGGAGCGGTCGACGCCGTCGACGTTGCGCGGCAAGCGCCGCAGCAGCGGCGACTCCGGTGTCGTGGTCAAGGACGCGGGGGACGTGTGGGCGAAGCTGGCGCGCTGCTGCACGCCGGTTCCGGGCGACGAGATCCTCGGCTTCGTGACCCGCGGCGGTTGGGTCAGCGTGCACCGCACGGACTGCACCAACGCCGACGACCTGCGCCGCACGCCCGAGCGGCTGGTCGAGGTGCACTGGGCGCCGTCGGCGTCGTCGGTGTTCCTGGTCGCGATCCAGGTGGAGGCCCTGGACCGGCACCGGCTGCTCTCCGACGTGACCAAGGTGCTGGCCGATGAGCGGGTGAACATCCTGTCGGCGTCGGTGACCACGTCGAAGGACCGGGTGGCGGTGAGCCGCTTCTCCTTCGAGATGGGCGACCCGAAGCACCTGGGCCACGTCCTCAAGGCGGTCCGCAACATCGAGGGCGTCTACGACGTCTACCGCGTGACCTCCGCGGCCTGACGCCCACATCCGGCGACGATCTACCGGCGTCGTTCGAAGCGGTGGCGCGGATCAACGCACAAAAAAGCAGGCCCTGCGGACAACTCCGCAGGGCCTGCTTTCCGAAGGGTTACGCGGCTTCGGATGCGCGTTCGATCTTCACCGGCAGGTTCGGGCTTCCATCGCCTTCGCCGTTGACCGGCTGAACTCCCGCGGCGGCGACCTTGTCGAGCACGGCCAGGCCTTCTTCGCCGACGTTGCCGAACACCGTGTAGTCGGGCGGCAGGTAGGAATCCTGGTAGACCATGAAGAACTGGCTGCCCCCGCTGTTCGGCTGGCTGGATTTCGCCATCGCCAGGGTGCCGCGCGGGTAGGTCACCGAACCACCGCGGTCGTAGGGACTCGGCGCGGGGGCGAGTCCGGCCGGAGGCTCGTCCTTGATCGAGTACCCGGGGCCGCCGCTGCCGGTTCCGGTCGGGTCGCCGCACTGCAGCACCCGCAGGCCCTCTCCGGTGGTCAGCCGGTGGCAGTCGGTGCCGTCGAAGTACCCCGCCTGAACGAGGTGCTCGAAGCTCTGCACGGTGCACGGAGCCTTGGTCCGGTCCAGCGTCACCGGAATCGTGCCCTGGTTCGTCTGCACCGTGACGTTCTTGGTGCCCTGGGCCGGGGTTTGTGCTGGATCCGGCGGAAGACCGACGGCCTTCGAGGCCTGTTCGCCCGAGGCCGCGTACGCGCACGGCCCGCTCGTGCCGGTCGGCTGTTGCTCCTGCGGTTGCTGCTGGGCGGTGTCGTCGCTGCTGCGGGTGAAGTAGAAGACGCCCACCACGACCGCGATGACCACGACGATCGTCGCTCCGATGGTGATCACCCGGCGTCGCTTGGCCTGCTCCGCCCGGCGCTGCAGTTGGCGTTCGAGCTTCCGCTTGGCCGCCTGACGACGTTGCTCGTTGCTGGGCACCTGCTCCCTCCCCGGATTCGGTGAACCTGATGTTGTTGCGGGGAGTTTATGGGGTGGGTCGCGGACCGTTCCTGAGAGCCTGCGCATCGTGCCTGCCGCGCGCGAAGGCGCACGTGGGCGGGACGATAACCTTGGGGGACCGACCCGCCCCATCGGGTGCCGCCGCAACGAAAGGTCGCGCTTCGTGCTTGTCCTCGGGTTCCCGGTTGGACCGCTGCAGGCGAACTGCTACGTGCTCGCGCGCGGGGAAGGCGAGCCCTGCGTCGTCGTGGATCCCGGCCAGGACGCGATGCCGCCGCTGGACGAACAGCTGCGCAAGCACCGGCTCGCGCCCGTCGCGGTGCTGCTCACCCACGGGCACTTCGACCACGTCTTCTCCGCCGGTGAGGTGTGCGCCGCGCACGACGTGCCCGCCTACGTCCACCCGGCCGACCGGTTCATGCTCGCCGACCCGGGCGCCGCGCTCGGCCCGGCCGGGCGGCAGCTGTTCGGCGACGGCCCGGTGATGGACGCGCCCGCCGACGTCCGCGACCTCGCCGAGGGCGACGAGCTGGAGCTCGCCGGGCTGCGCTTCGACGTCACGCACACGCCGGGCCATACCGGCGGATCGGTGCTGTTCGGCGTCGGGACCGACGAGGGTGGGCGGCTGCTGCTGTCCGGCGACACCCTCTTCGCCGGCGCCATCGGGCGCACCGATCTGCCCGGCGGCGACCACGGCCGGATGCTCGAGTCGCTGAGCACCAAGGTGCTGCCGCTGGACGACGAGACCGTCGTGCTGCCGGGCCACGGACCGACCACCACCATCGGGCGCGAACGCGCGGGCAACCCGTTCCTGCAGGGCCTGCCGGCTTCCGACGCCATTTCCTGACGAGGACTGAACCACCACTCATGAGCACGTTCACCGCACCCAAGGGCATCCCCGAGTACTACCCGCCGGAGTCGGCGGGCTTCCTGGCGGTCCGCGACACCCTGGCCGACGCCGCGCGCCGCGCCGGCTACGGCTACATCGAGCTGCCGGTGTTCGAGGACACCACGCTGTTCGCCCGCGGCGTCGGGGAGTCCACCGACGTCGTCAGCAAGGAGATGTACACCTTCGCCGACCGCGGCGGCCGATCCGTGACGCTGCGCCCGGAGGGCACGGCGGGCGTGATGCGCTCGGTCATCGAGCACGGCCTGGACCGCGGCCAGCTGCCGGTGAAGCTGTACTACAGCGGCGCGTTCTTCCGCTACGAGCGGCCGCAGGCCGGGCGGTACCGGCAGCTGCAACAGGTCGGCGTGGAGGCGATCGGGGTCGACGACCCGGCGCTGGACGCCGAGGTCATCGCGATCGCCGACGAGGGCTACCGGCGGCTGGGGCTCAGCGGGCACCGCATCGAGATCACCTCGCTCGGCGACAGCACCTGCCGCCCCACCTACCGGGCGAAGCTGCAGGAGTTCCTGCGCGGGCTGCCGCTGGACGAGGAGACCCGGCGCCGCGCCGAGCTCAACCCGCTGCGGGTGCTCGACGACAAGCGGCGGGAGGTGCAGGAACTCGTCGCCGCCGCACCGCTGATGGTCGACCACCTCTCGGCGGAGTCGAAGGAGCACTACGAGCAGGTCAAGGCGCACCTGCTCGACCTCGGCGTGGCGTTCGTGGAGAACCCCCGCCTGGTGCGCGGCCTGGACTACTACACCAAGACCACCTTCGAGTTCGTCCACGATGGACTCGGCTCGCAGTCCGGCATCGGCGGCGGCGGCCGCTACGACGGCCTGATGGCCGAGCTCGGCGGCCAGGAGTACTCCGGCGTCGGCTTCGGGCTCGGCGTCGACCGCACCCTGCTGGCCTGCCAGGCCGAGGGGCTGCAGGTCGGCGACCAGGCGCGCTGCGACGTCTACTGCGTGCCGATGGGCGAGACCGCCAAGCGCCGCCTGGTGGCGGCCGCGGGCGGGCTGCGAGCGGCCGGGATCCGCGTCGACGTGGCCTACGGCGGCAAGGGCCTCAAGGGAGCGATGAAGGCCGCCGACCGCTCGGGCGCCCGGTTCGCGCTGGTGCTCGGCGAGCGGGACCTCGAGGCCGGCACCGCGCAGCTGAAGGAGCTGGCCAGCGGCGAACAGCGCGCGGTGGCGCTGGATGCGCTGGTGGCCGAGGTCCGGGCCGCGGTCGCGGAGCCGAGATGACCGAAGCCGGGACGGTTCCGCTGGATCTGCTGGATCGCAAGACGGTCCGGACGCGGGCCCGCAACGTCGCGATCGCGGCGCTGATCGTCGCGGCCGCGATGGGCGGCATCGTGAGCCTGTTCGCGGGGTCGACGGGCTTCGCGATCACCGCGGCGATCGTGGGAATCCCGTTGCTGCTGCTGGCTTTCGCGGAGTCCCGCAAGACCATCGAGCTGCGCGGCGGCGAGCTGGTGGTCCGCGCGGTGGGCACCCGCGTGGTCGAGGTGAAGGACGCGGATCGTTTCGACCTGTTCGTCACCGACCTGCGTGGCGCGCGGACGGTCAACCTGCTGGTCGGTGGCCCGCCCAAGGGCAAGGCGATCAGCGTGTCGCTGGCGCTTTACGCGGGCACCGGCGGCCGGGAGCTCGGCATCTACGCGCTGCGCCGGCTGGCGGACACGCTCGCCGGCTCCGCCGACACCCGGGCGCTGGTGCTTTCGCAGCTGATCGTGGCCCAGTTGCGGGCGGAGGCACGCGGCGACGCGGCCCCGGACCGCCCGCTGTACCGGCTCGCGTCCGTCGCTCCGCCGGGCCGGATGGCGCAGCGGCTGCATCCCGATGCGGTGGCCAGGTTCGTCGCCGCGCTGGGGTAGCGGCTCGTTCCGCGCAGCGGCCCCTTGCGGAGTCGCCTCGGCCAGCGGTGTTCGGTCCGCGGTTTCAATGAGGTTTTTCCAACCTCGTTCTGCGTGGCGGTGCCGGTAGCGGCCCCCCTGCGGGAGTTACAGCGCCCGCCTGGCTGTGGGTGCCCTGACTTATGTATGCCAACGGCGTCAGGGCCGTCCTCGCCGGAGGAACCCCAGAGGGGTGGGCTCCGTGAACCCGCGGCGGTGCCAGTTGCGAGGGTGGGCCCGAAAGCGCCTGACGGCGCTTGGCGACAGCGCGCACTCAGGCGCAGGTCAGACGCCGCGGCTGCGGTACCCGACCAGGATGAAAAACCCTCAATGGAAGTCGGACCTTTGATTTCCATTGAAACCGCGTCAGAACGGGGCGTCGGGTTCCGTGCGGACGCCTGGCTGCGTAGCCGGATGAATCAGTATCCGGGCCTGCGGTGCGGCGGCCGCCGGCGCACCGTCGAGGTTTCCGCGCTGGTGGCGGCCGCCTGCCCCACGCGGTCCGCGACCGAGCTCCCGGTGCGGCCCATGCCCTTCGCCGGCTCCCGGACCGCCACCGCGGCGGCGATCGCCGTGGTGATCGGCACCGCGGCGACCAGGCCGATGCTGCCGACCAGCGTGCGCACGACTTCCTGCGCCACCGCCTGCGAACTCACGACCTCGCCGAAGGTCCGGCCGGAGAGCGTGTATGCCAGCAGCAGCGGCAGGGCCGCGCCCGCATAGGCCAGGACCAGCGTGTTCACCGCCGACGACACGTGGTCGCGGCCGATCCGCTGCCCAGCCTTGTACAGCTGCCGCCACGACAGCGTCGGGTTGGCCTTGCGCAGCTCCCACACCGCGCTGGTCTGGGTGACGGTCACGTCGTCGAGCACGCCGAGCGCGCCGATCACGATCCCGGCCAGCAGCAGACCGCGCGCGTCGATCGGCGTGCCGAGCACTCCCATCAGGCTCGACGTGTCCTCGTCCAGCCCGGTCAGGCTGGTGGCCGCCGAGAAGACCACGCTGAGCAGGCCGATCAGGCCGAGGCTCAGCAGGGTGCCGAGCACCGCGGTCGAGGTCCGCGCGGAGAAGCCGTGCGTCAGGTAGAGCACCACGAACATGATCAGCCCGGCCCCGACGACCGCCACCAGCAGCGGATCCTCGCCGGCGAGGATGGCGGGCAGCACGAACCCGATCAGCACGACGAAGCTCAGCCCGAGCGCGACCAGCGCGGCGAGGCCCTGCCAGCGGCCGAGCACGATCACCGCGGCGGCGAACACGAGGGCCAGGACCAGCAGCGGCACGCCGCGCTGGAAGTCGACGACCTGGTAGGACGTCGGATCGTCGGGATTGGCCCCGGCGTAGCTGAGCACCACGTGGTCGCCGACGGCGAAGCGCGGCGTGCCGGGATCGGTCGGCACCGTCTGCTCGATGGTCTGGTCGGGCCGCGGGCCGTCCTGCATCTGGACCCCGAGCACCACGCAGCCGCCCTCGTCGGGCGAGCCCTGGGTGCACGAGCCGGCGGCGGCGGAGACGACGACGGCGTTGACCGGGTACTGGCCGAAGCCGAGGTCGGCGCCGGTGCGCTGCTGGTGGTCGAACGGGTAGAGCAGCAGGAAGCCGACGATGGTGGCCAGCGCGAAGGGCACCAGCGCGATCGCGAGCGCCCGCTTGACCTGCCTGGACGCCGGTTCGGCGGGACCGTGACCGTGCCCATGGCCGTGCCCGTGCCCGGTGGCGGGGCTGCTGTCCGGTCGCGGGCCGGGATTCGGGCGGCGGCCGCGTTTCGGCTGGTCCGCGGCCGGTTGGGCAGGTGGTTGTTGGCCCTGGTCGGCGGCGCGGCGGTGGCGAGCCCGATGGCCGCCTCCGGACTCGGGAGGCTCTCCGGTGGGACGGCGGTCGGTCACCGGGCAATTATGCGGACCGTCCAACGCGGCCCGAAGCGGGGCGTTCGGCCGGGCCCGCGGCCACGCGCCACTCGATAGGCGGACATGCGAAAACGGCGCTCGACATCATATCGAAACTATGTTCGAATTGAATCATGCGATGGGAACAGCAGCGGGTCAAGCCGCCGGTCGGGAGCGCGCCGGAACTGCCGCTCGCGCTGCCGGAGCCGCAGGTGCGGTCCGGCAGGCGTGCGGGGCTGCGGCTGCCGGAGCCGGTGCCGATCGAAGCGGGCACCGAGGAGGCCTACGCGATCGAGATCCACGCGAAGTCGGTGCTGAACCGGGTGCCAGGGGAGTCGCAGGTGCCATTCCGCTGGACGGTGAATCCATACAGAGGATGCACCCATGCTTGCATTTATTGTTTTGCCCGCCGCACTCACACGTACTTGGACTTGGACGCGGGGCACGACTTCGACAGCAAGATCGTCGTCAAGGTCAACGCCGGGGCTTTGTTGCGCAAGGAGTTGGCCAGCCCGCGCTGGGCGGGCGAGCCGATTGCGATGGGCACGAACACGGATCCCTACCAGCGCGCCGAGGGGCGCTATCGGCTGATGAGGGAAATTCTTGCGGCACTGCGGGATCACGCGAACCCGTTTTCGATCCTCACCAAGGGCACGCTGATCCTCCGAGACCTGGATCTGATCACCGAGGCTGCGCAGCGGACCAAGGTCTCGGTGGCAGTGTCGGTGGGCTCGGTCGATGAGGCTTTGTGGCGGGCAGTGGAGCCGGGGGCGCCATCGCCGCTGCGGCGTCTCGACGTTGTGCGACGGTTTACCGAGGCAGGCATCGGGTGCTCGGTCTTGATGGCGCCGATTCTGCCCGGACTCAGCGACTCGCCGGCCGAGATTGATCGTACGGTGGCCGCTATCGCTGAGGCGGGGGCGACGAGTCTGACGCCCTTGATGCTTCATCTGCGCTCGGGTGCGCGCGAGTGGTACCACGGCTGGCTGAGCAGTCAGCGGCCCGAACTGCTCCCGTTGTACGAGCGGCTGTACCGCAACGGCGCGTACGCCCCGAAGTCGTATCAGCGTGAAGTCATGCACCTGGTGGAGCAGGCCAAGCGTCGGCATGGGTTGGCGCACCCTCAGCGACCGGAGAACTTCCGGACGCAGCAGCATGATCCCCCGCAGTCCGACGCGGACCGGGCTCGGGAGCGCCAGCTCGCCCTGCTGTGACGCGGTGTCGACGAGCTGGTCAGCGGTCGAACTTGCCGGCTTTGACCTGGGAGAGAAACGCCGCCCATGTCACGGCGGGGAACGTGAGTAGGGCACCGTCGCGGTTCTTGGTGTCACGGACGCCTGCCTTACCGGGCGCGGTGCCGATTTCGACGCATTGCTCGGGGTTGTGCAGGCTCTTGGCGGACTTGCGCCAGTTGGTGAACACGGTCAGTCCTTGTGGGCCTGTGCGGGCTCCGCGCCAGAGGACCTCCTTGCCGCGATGCGGCTCATGGCCGCGGTCGGCCAGCCGTTCCCCACGATCCTGACCCTCCAGGCAGCCGCGATGCCCGTTCGAGCAGTGGAACCGAAGTGGGTGATCGTTTTTGCCGACCGCTGACAACCGCCACGGCTCCGGCACGTCTGTCTGATCGAAGAGTCGGAAACAACCCGGTTGCAGGAGAAACAAATGCGCAAGATCAGCCGTATGGCCGTTCTGATCCCCGGCGGACTGCTGGCCGCGGCGGTGTTCGTGAGCGGGTGCACGTCCGTAGCCGGGCAGTCGACATCGACCCCGCCCGGACCGGCGGCAGGCGCCGCGAGTGCCGGGAGTACTGCCAACTCCGAGACGGGCGCCGGGGCAGACGTCATGGCCCCGAACATCCACACCGTCGACGTTGCCGTCGATCTGGAGTTCGCCGAGAACAACGGGAGCTGGATGCTCTCCTACGTCGAAGGCAAGTGGGACGACTCCTCCATGGGAGCACCCCACCCGATCAGCGCAGGCGGACCCCGTCTAGAGGCCGCACTCGCTCCGGATGTCCAGTTGCTCAGCCCGTTCGAAGGCGCCGCGCCGATCGACTCGCCCCAGCTCGACTCGGAGGGGCTGGGAGTAGTGCCGATCACCCTGGACGACTTCGTCCAGCAGAACAACCAGTCGGCCAAGATCTGGCTCGATGAGAGCGGCCAGGTCACTAAGATCGCCGCGCGTTACCAGCCCTGACCCAGACCCGTCGCGGCGAGTTCGTGCCGCCGCGCGCCGGAAGTGCGCGAGCTGATCCACCTGATCGCCATGCGGTGCCAGCACGTAAGCCGACCGGGGTGTGACCAGTGCCCCGGTGCCTGACGAGGTCAGCTGAGACCGCAAGCGCTCATCGCGGGCTTCCTCTGGCGCTCGGCGTTCTCGGCTCCGGGGCTTGTGGTCGTGGCACCTGGCGCACAGCGATTGCGCGTTGGCGTGCAGGTACTGCTTCGCGAGGCGCACTCGCACGTACTTGGACCTGGACGCGGCGCACGACTTCGACAGCAAGATCGTCGTCAAGGTCAACGCCGGAAGCCTGCTGGGCAAGGAGCCGGCCAGCCCGCGCCGGGCCGGCGAGGCGATCGCGATGGGCACCAACACCGACCCGTACCAGCGCGCCGAGGGGCGCGACCGGCTGATGCGGGAGATCCTCGCCGAGCTGCGCGATCGGGCCAACCCGTTCTCGATCCTCGCCAAGGGAACGCTGATCCTGCGGGACGTCGACCTGATCGTGCAGGCCGCCGAGGTGGCCCCGGCGTCGGTGGCGGTCTCGGTGGGGTTCGGTCGACGAGCGGCTCTGGCGGGCCGTCGAGTCGGGGCGCCCGTCGCCGCAGCTGCGGCTGGATGTGGTGCGCCGGTTCGCCGCCGAGGGGATCGGCTGCTCGGTGCTGATGGCGCCGATCCTGCCGGGGCTCAGCGACGCGCCGGAGCAGATCGACGCGACGGTGCGGGCGCTGGCCAAGGCGGGGGTGGCGGATCTGACGCCGTTGCTGCTGCACCTGCGGCCGGGGGCGCGGGAGTGGTTCCGGGCCTGGTTGCAGCGCGAGCACCCGGAACTGGTGCCGAGCTACGCCAGGCTCTACCGGGAAGGTTCGTACGTGCCGGAGTCCTACCCTCGGGAGGTCCTCGCCCTGGTGGCCGACGCGAAGCGCCGGCATGGCATCGGCTCGTCGCGGCCGTCGGCGTTCCGCGACGTCGGGGCGGGTGCCGCCCGGTCCGCCGCCGAGGAGGAGAGAGTGCGTCAGCTCAGCCGGTTGTGAGCCCGGTCGGCGACGATCGGGTGGCGGTTCGGGAAATGCACATCATTTTCGATTGGGATAAGACAATGCTAAGGAAAACGATTTCTACGAAGTCCGGAAACTTCGGCGTTCGTTTCGGGGTTGTAAAAGCGCCGACGATGTTGTTCGTGATTCGGTTGCGGGTCGGCGCGACGCCGATTCGCGGTTACCTTCCGTACTGGAGGTCGATCGGCGCTTCCCCGGAACGGGTCAACGCGTCGTGGTGCGCGAAGAGGTGCTGGAGCCCAGCTGCTCCTCGGGCTGCCATCGAACACCGAAGACGCCCATGCCGAAGTCCAGCGCAACCGCGTGCGTGCGGCCGAACCGGTCGACGGTCAACGGCTTCGGGGGCTCCACCTCCTGCGTGGTGGAGTCGCCGACGTAGCTCTCGCACCGGGTCGGCGGGTGCGCCGGATCGAACTGCAGCTCCACCACGTACTGCCGGACGGGCAGCCGGAACAGTCGGCAGAAGCTGTGCTCGGCCTCGTTCGGGCCGGTCGGCGGGTCGATGATCTCGTACTCCAGCAGCATCGTCTCGCCGCGCGCCAGCGCCCGGTCGAACAGCAGCTCCGCCACCACCAGGTCGCGGGCGTGGTCGGTGAGGACCTGGCCTAATCGGCAGGACCGGATCGGCCGGATGATCGGGGGCGTTTCGCCGGACGAGGCGCCGTCGAACATGATCACCCAGCGGTCGACGCCGTTGGTCTCGGCCCGGACCAGCTTGCGGGTCCGGATCTTGCGCAGCTCGCCGCGCTGGTCGACGTGCACGACGTCGTGGTGGCTCAGCCGGGCGAGCTTGCTGTCGTGGCTGGTGTCGATCTTGGTGAGGAGCTCGGCGGCGGACTCGTTCTCCGACCAGAGCGCGCTCAGCGGCGGCGCTTCGGCGGGGGCCTGCCGGGTGCGGCCGCGCGGGCGCGGCGGGCCCAGCAGGGCCGACAGCGAGCTCTCCGGCACGCCGAGCACCTGCTCCAGCTGCTGCAGGGCGAGCAGCGAGTCGGGGCGCTCGGGGCGCCGGCGGCCCGACTGCCAGTAACTCAGCGCGGTGATGCTGACCGGGGTGCCGCGGGAGCGCAGCCGGTGCTGGATGCGTTCCAGGCTCAGTCGACTGGCCCGGATCGCGGTGCGCAGGGCGGCCTCGAACGGGCCGGTTCGGAGCAGCTCGGAGAGTTCGGCAGACAAAGCGTTCGCTCCTTGCTGCGTGCCGCGGACGGCCGGGTGGGTGGCCGGGCGAGCCTCGGTTTTCGGGCCGGTCATCGTTACTCCTCGTGTCCGCCGAATTCCGAACTTACGCTAATCAGTGGGGTCTACGTTGCGCAACGACCGAGTTCCGGTAGGTGTCTACGACTAAAGGAGGAACTCGGGTGTGCTTAAGGCGGGAATCAACTCCTTCATCGCTTCGCAGACGCCTGGCAATGTCGCTGCGTGATCGTCGGCCGTGCCTCGAATCAGTTGAATTGTGGACCAGCTTCGATGAAATTGGTATCGACCATTTGGTGTCGCTCCGGCGAACGGACGAACCCGGGGTGCGGCCAGGCGGCGGGCTCGGGGGCGGGCGCCGCCGCCGCGAGGTGCGGTCACGCTCCGCGCCGGCGTCGGACGCGCGGCACCTGCGCGCTGCGCTCCGAGGTTGGTTGGCTAGCCTTAATGTCTTGCGTCCCAGCTGCTGAACCCCGTGATCGACAGGCGTCCTGCCGATCGTGGAGCGGCGAGGACCGGGACAGCAACACAGTCCATGCCGTCAAGCGCTGAACAGCGGAAGAAGGAGCTCAGTACCCGTGATGCGCACGCACGAGGCCGGATCGCTTCGCGCCGGTCATGCCGGGCAGACCGTCACCCTCGCCGGGTGGGTGGCGCGCCGTCGCGATCACGGCGGGGTCATCTTCATCGATCTCCGCGACGCCTCGGGCGTCGCCCAGGTCGTCTTCCGCGAAGGCGAGATGGCCGAGCGCGCCCACCGGCTGCGCGCCGAGTTCTGCGTCCGGGTCACCGGCGAGGTGATCCGCCGCCCGGCGGGCAACGAGAACCCGGAGATCGCCACCGGCGAGATCGAGGTGACCGCCACCGAGCTCGAGGTGCTCTCCGAGGCCGCGCCGCTCCCGTTCCCGCTGGACGAGCACCTGGAGGTCGGCGAGGAGGTCCGGCTCAAGCACCGCTACCTGGACCTGCGGCGCGCCGAGCCGGCTCGGATCATGCGGATGCGCAGCGAGCTCAACCGGATCGCCCGGGACGTGCTGCACGGCCGCGACTTCGTCGAGGTCGAGACGCCGACGATGACCCGCTCGACGCCGGAGGGCGCCCGGGACTTCCTCGTCCCGGCCCGCCTGCAGCCCGGCAACTGGTACGCGCTGCCGCAGTCGCCGCAGCTGTTCAAGCAGCTGCTGATGGTCGGCGGCCTGGAGCGGTACTTCCAGATCGCGCGCTGCTACCGCGACGAGGACTTCCGCGCCGACCGGCAGCCGGAGTTCACGCAGCTCGACATCGAGATGAGCTTCGTCGAGCAGGACGACGTGATCGAGCTCGGCGAGGCGCTCCTGGTCGCGCTTTGGGGCAAGCTGGCCGACCACGAGATCCCGCGCCCGATCCCGCGGATGACCTACGCCGACGCGATGGCCAAGTACGGCACGGACAAGCCGGACCTGCGCTTCGGGCTCGAACTCACCGAGATGACCGAGTACTTCAAGGACACCACGTTCCGGGTGTTCCAGGCGCCCTACGTCGGTGCGGTCGTGATGCCCGGCGGCGGCGACCAGCCGCGGCGGCAGCTCGACGCCTGGCAGGAGTGGGCCAAGCAGCGCGGGCACAAGGGCCTCGCGTACGTGCTCATCGGGGCCGACGGCACGCTGTCCGGCCCGGTTGCGAAGAACCTGTCCGACACCGAGCGCGAAGGGCTCGCCAAGAAGGTCGGGGCCTCCCCGGGCGACTGCGTGTTCTTCGCGGCCGGTCCGCGTTCGGCGGCCCGCGGCCTGCTCGGCGCGGCGCGGCTGGAGATCGGTGAGCGCTGCGGCCTGATCGACCACGACGCCTGGTCGTTCGTATGGGTCGTGGACGCGCCGATGTTCGAGCCGGTGGACGAGACCGACGACGTCGCGGTCGGCAGCGGCCGGTGGACGGCGGTGCACCACCCCTTCACCTCGCCGAACGCCGACTGGATCGACAACTTCGACCAGAACCCGGAGCACGCGCTGGCCTGGGCGTACGACATCGTCTGCAACGGCAACGAGATCGGCGGCGGCTCGATCCGTATCCACCGCTCCGAGATCCAGGAGCGGGTGTTCGAGCTGCTCGGCATCTCGCAGGACCAGGCGCAGGACAAGTTCGGCTTCCTACTCGACGCTTTCAAGTTCGGCCCGCCGCCGCACGGCGGCATCGCCTTCGGCTGGGACCGGATCTGCATGCTGCTCGCCGGCGCCGACTCGCTGCGCGACGTCATCGCCTTCCCGAAGAGCGGCGGCGGGTTCGACCCGCTGACCGGTGCGCCGTCGCCGATCACCATCGAGCAGCGCAAGGAAGCCGGGATCGACGCCAAGGCCGCGGCGCAGGTCGGCGACCAGAGCATCTCGGTGTTCCCGCCCGGAGTGGTGGAGAAGCAGGGCTGACCGGAGCGCGGCGGGCACGACGTGCTGCACCTGCGGATCATCTGTCCGGCCGAGTACACCGATCGGGTGCTCGCCGGTGCCCGGTCGCACCCGGGCACGACACATCTGGTCGTCGTGCGCGGCGGAGCGGTCGATCCGGCGGGTGATCTCGTCGAGCTCGACGTGGCCAGGGAGGCCGCCGACGACGTGCTGGCCGCGATCGGCGCTTCCGAGCTGGCCGCGGTCGGCGCGGTGACCATCACCGAAGCCGGTACCACGCTGTCGCGGCGCGCGGAGCGGGCGGAGGAGGCTGCTCCCGGCGATGGCGACGACGCGGTGGTCTGGGACGAGCTGATCGCCCGCACCGGCGAGGAATGCCGGCTGAACGCCACGTTCCTGACGTTCCTCTCCATCGCGTGCGTGCTGGCGGCGGTCGGCGTCGTCACCGACTCGCCGGTGACGATCGTCGGCGCGATGGTGGTCGGCCCCGAGTTCGGGCCGCTGGCCGCCATCGCCGTCGGGTTGGTGTCCCGCCGCTGGCTGCTGGTGCGGCGGGCTTCGGTGGCGCTCGCGGTGGGCTTCCCGGTGGCCATGTTGGTGACCGCGGCGGCCGCGCTGCTCGGCGAGTGGACGGGCCTGATCGACCGGCTCAGCCTGCCCGCCGTCAGCCAGGTGGCGTTCGTGTACCAGGTCGGCTGGTCGTCGCTCGTCGTGTCGTTGCTGGCAGGCGCGGCCGGGATGCTGTCGCTGACTTCGGCGAAGTCGGCGGTGCTGGTGGGCGTGTTCATCTCGGTCACGACGGTGCCGGCCGCCGGCTACGCGGTGGTGGCGGCGACGCTCGGCGACTGGGCACAATGCCTCGGTTCGGTCGCACAGCTCGTGGTCAACCTGGTCGGCATCGTCGTGTCGGCGGCCGCGGTGCTCGTGCTGCGGCGCAGGCGGGCCGGCCTGGCCGACCGGGTGCCGACGCGGGAAATGCGGTGAGGACGCGCAATCTTCGCCGCCGTGCAACGCCGCCGCAGCTTGGTTCCGTCAGTGTCTGGGAGGCGACTGGCGTCCGGCGGATCGTCGAGGGTGGGAGCGGGTAGTGGGATCGGGTAGTGGGATCGGGTACTGCCGGGTGAACACGCTGCGGTTACGGGTGTTGACCGGTTGTGTGTCACTTGACCGGTAATGCCCTTTCAGGTTCATGTTGTGGGGGTAGTGTCTGGAGACGATGAGCGTGGAGATCACCACCGGCCCCCCGGAGGTTCGCGTCCCGGTCAGCGCCGAGGCGACTGACACCGTCGGGACCGCGGAAGCCGTGCTGAGCAAGCGGACTGGAGCAGCGGTCCGGCTTGCCGATGCGGAGGACCTCGGCGGCAGTGACCGCTCGGTCGTGATGCGGGTGCGGATCGCCGAATCGCCGTTCGAGCTGCCTCGCACCGTCGTGGTCAAGCACTACGGCGAGTGCCCGGAGGAAGCCCGTTCTGACCCGTTCGCGCACGAGGCGGCGAGCTGCCAGCTCACCACCGCGCTGCCGCCGGAAGCCCGGATCGGCCCCGAACTCATCGCGCACGACGCCGCCGAGCGCCTGCTGGTGCTGGAGGACCTGGGGCGCGGTTCCACGTTGGCCGACGTGCTGTTCGCCGACGATCCGCGGGTGGCGGAGCGGGCGCTGCTGGCGTGGGCGCGGGCGCTGGGCCGCCTGCACAGCACCACGGCCGGGTGCGAGGCGGACTTCGACGCGCTGATGCGCCGGCTGGGCGCGAAGTCGTGGACCGATCCGGTCGCCGACGACATCACGCGATCGGTCGGCGAGCTGCCGGAGCTGCTGTCGCAGACCCTCGGTGTGGACACCCCGCCGCGCATGGTCGAGCGGCTGACCGGCGCCGCGGAACTGCTGGAGTCGAGCCGGTACCGGTCGTTCAGCCCGTCGGACATCTGCCCGGACAACAGCCTCGTGACCGGCAGCAGCGGCGTGCGGTTCATGGACTTCGAGTGGGGCTGCGTGCGCGACGTCGCGATGGACGCCGCCTACCTGCAGTACCCGTTCCCGTCGTCGTGGTGCTCGTACGCCCTGCCGGAGAACCTGGCGGAGAGCATGTTGTCGACGTGGCGTTCGGAGATCGTCGAGGTCTGGCCGGAGCTGGACGACGACGAGGTGCTGATGCCCCGGCTGTTCAACGCCCAGCTGCTGTGGGTGTGGGTGTCGACCTGGTGGTTCCTGCCGCGGACCGGCGAGACCGACCGGCCGATCGACCTGCACATGCCTTCGCCGCGCCGCAGCACGGCGCTGGTGGACCGGTGGCGGCACCTGCGTTCGGACGCGGATCAGGCCGACATGGCCGACGTCGCGGAGTTCGCTGACCGGATGGTCGACGCTCTGGTGGACCGCTTCGGCGCCGGCGCTCTGCACCTGCAGCCGTACCCGGCGTTCCGCACCGCGTAGACACGCCTGCCGGAAATCCGTTGAGGGCCCGCGCGTCCCGTGATTGGATGCATATACGAGTTTTTGCATGGTATGCATCGGGAGGTGCGGGTGAGTTCCGTCGAGTCGGAGATCGAGCGGGCCGCCGTCGCCACCTGGCCCGCTTCGACGATCGAGCGCGCCGACGGCTGGGTGCTGCGGCACTGCGGGCTGCTGAACCGCAAGCGCTCGAACTCGGCGCTGCCGCCGGAGGTCGTGCCGGATCCCGATGCCGCGGTCGAGCGGGTGGAGAAGTTCTACGCGGCGCGGGAGACCACGCCGGTCGTGCAGGTCAGTCCGCTGGATCGGCATGCCGAGCTGGACGCGTTCCTGGCCGGTCGGGGCTATCGCGTCGTCGGCCGCACGTCGGCCATGTTCTCCGACTGCGAGCGGATGCTCTCCGGGTCGGAGGAATTCGAGGTGCGGCTGGAGCCCGGCCCGCAACCCTCCTGGCTCGTCGCCGCCGAGGCGGTGGGCCGCAAGCCGGAGCCGAGCCTGGATCGCATCCCGCAGCCGGTGCGGTTCGCCATCGCGCTGCACGACGGGATCCCGGTCGGCGTCGGGACGTTCGCCGTCTCGTCGGATTGGTGCGGGATCTACGGCATGGCCACGAGTCCCGACTGGCGGCGTCGCGGCGTCGCCAGCGCGGTGCTGCGCGCGGGTGCTCGGTGGGCGACCGGTGCCGGCGCGACACGACTGTTCCTCCAGGTGGAGGCGGATAATCCCGGCGCGCGGTCGTGCTACGAAGCGCTGGGCTTCATCCCCTCGCACGGCTACCACTATCGGGTCCGCTAGGCTTTCTTGTTTCCGGCACGTTGCGCGGGCGAACATATTTCAGGTTTCAAGCTAACTCGATGCGGTAATTCTGGTCACATCCCGCATACTTTGCGTAGTGAACATCGTTTACGCAACGCAGTGATGGGCCTCCTGTCCACCCGGCATACGGGTGAATTACCAGGTCGAACAGAGTTGTATTAGAACATCTTCATTTGTTTCCCGGCCGGTTCGACCGGATCTGCGACTTGCGCCGGTACTGCCGTTGTCGGATACCTTGAGTTCAGCGTTTCGCTACTTCTCCCCGCTACCGTCGATGCCGCCGGATGGGGATCGGCTGCTCTATTACAGGAGGCATTCGTGCGCGGCAAGGCTTGGCAGATCACGAGGGCGGGGTTGTTCCTGCTCTTCGCGGTCGTGCTCGCCGTGCTGGGCCCGCTGAGCGCCGAAGCAGGCCCGCAACTGCGCACCGGACCTGCGGAAACGAAGTCCGAGACCAACGAGCACCGGGACGGCGAGAAGCTGCGCGAACGGATGCCGGGAATCGCGCTGCACCGCCGCTCCTTCGAACGGCGGGAGGATCGCCGCCCGCTGTTGCCGCGGGGGTTGCAGGGCATCGCCCGCATCGAAAATCAGACCGAGGTTGGGCGGCTCCCGAATGCTGGGAGCAAGCCGCACCATGCATATGCCAAGCTCAAACATTCCCCCGCCACACTCCAGGTCATCCGCCACTGATCGGCAGCTCGCGACGTATTCCGAGCCGACGACCAGGAGAGGCGACAATGAGCTTCGAACATTTCGTGCGACACGCTCGGCGACACCCGAGCATGCTTTCCGCTGACCGCCGCCGGCAGCTCGCCGCAGGTCAGAAACCGGCCGCGCTGTTCATCGGTTGCTCCGATTCGAGGGTGGTCCCGTCGCAGATCACCGGCGCAGAACCGGGCAATCTGTTCGAACTGCGGACCGCCGGCAATGTGGTGCCGAAATACGCGCCGGACTCGGCGTCCAGCGAAATGGCCACCATCGAGTACGCCGTGCTGCAGCTGCGCGTGCCGGAGATCATCGTCTGCGGGCACTCGCACTGCGGTGCCGTGACGGCGTTGACCCTGGCCGGGCGCGGCCTGGAGGAACTGCCTGCGCTGCGGGGCTGGCTCGGCACGGACGGCCAGGACGGCGTCGAGCCGGACGATCCCAGCGTCCGCGCCGAGAGCAAGCGGCACATCCACGCGCAGCTGCAGACGCTGCGCGAATACCCGTTCATCCAGGACCGGATCAACGCTGGCGAACTGCGGTTGCACGGCTGGTTCTACGAGATCGACACCGGCCTCGTCTTCGCCTGCCCGCAGACGCCGGAAGTCACCGACTTCCTGCCGCTCTAACGACAGTTTCCAAACTCGGCCTGCTTGGCGGTGCGGGTGGCGGCCCCCCTGCGGGAATTACCGTCGCCTTCTCGCTGTGGGATCCCCGACATCATGAATGCCAATTCACCACGTCGGGGCTGTCCTCGCGAGAAGACCCCTGAGAACCCGCGGCGGTGCGAGCTGAGTCCCACACCGCAAGCGGCTGCCGCCGCTTACAAAGCAGGCCCGAACTTCCGCCCACCGGGTCGACGCCCGCACCGCCAGGTGCGCGGCGCGATACCCGTTTCCCGCTTTTCGACCTGCCCTGGAGGGCATCGTGATATCTCGACTCGAAACGCCTCGCCCGGCGCGCCGGAGGCTCGGCGCGCCGCGCTGGCCGAAGGCCACCTTCGGCGCCGATCTGGGGGCCTCGCTGGTGGTGTTCCTGGTGGCGGTGCCGCTGTGCGTCGGCGTTGCCGTCGCCTCCGGCGTCCCCGCCGAACTGGGCATCGTCACCGGCATCGTCGGTGGGCTCGTGGTCGGCCTGCTGCCCGGCAGCACGATGCAGGTGAGCGGCCCCGCCGCGGGGCTGACGGTGCTGGTGGCCTCGGCGGTGGACCAGCACGGGCTGGCCGCGCTCGGCGTGATCGTGCTCGGCGCCGGAGTGGTGCAGATCGTCCTCGGCGTGAGCCGGCTCGGCACCTGGTTCCGGGCCATCTCGCCGTCGGTGGTGCAGGGGATGCTCGCCGGCATCGGGCTGGTGCTCATCCTCGGCCAGATCTACCCGGTGGGCGGGCTCGCGCAGCCCGAGTCCACCTGGGCGAAGTTCGCCGAGATCCCGGACCTGCTGGTCGCCGCGACGACCACCTCGGAGGGCATCAGCGGGCTGGTGCTCGCCGTGCTGGCGCTGGGGATCATGAGCGGCTGGAAGAAGATGCCCGCCCGGGTGCGGCTCGTGCCCGGTGCGCTGATCGCCGTCGTGGCGACCAGCGCGGTGGCCGTGATCTTCGCGATGCCGGTGCACAAGGTCGAGGTCGGCTCGCTGCTCGCGGCGCTGAACATGCCCACCGCCGAGGCCTGGGGCGAGCTCGTGACGCCCGCCGTGCTCGGCTCGATCCTGACCTTCGCGCTGATCGCCTCGGCGGAAAGCCTGTTCAGCGCTGCCGCCGTGGACCGCATGCACGACCGCCCGAAGACGCAGTACAACAAGGAACTCGTCGCGCAGGGCGCGGGCAACGCGCTCTGCGGTCTGCTCGGGGCGTTGCCGATGACCGCGGTCATCGTGCGCAGCGCCGCGAACGTGCAGGCCGGTGCGAAGACCAAGCTCTCCCGCGTGCTGCACGGGTTCTGGCTTCTGCTGTTCGTGGTGTTGTTGCCGGGCGTGCTCGCCTTCATCCCGACGGCGGTGCTCGCGGCCCTGCTGATCCAGGCCGGTTGGAAGCTGCTGGAGCTGCGACAGGTCGTCGCGCTGGTGCGGGAGCACCGCTCCGAGGCGTTCGTGCTGGTGCTGACCGCGGGCATGATCGTGGCCACCGACCTGCTGATCGGCACCCTGACCGGGCTGGCGGTCGCCATCGTCAAGACCGCGATCGAGGTGTCCCGGCTGTCGGTGCGGGCCGAGCACGGCGACGAGCACGTGCGGGTCGAACTGGGGGGCAACGCGACGTTCCTGCGGCTGCCGCGGCTGCTGGACCACCTCGAAGGGCTGCCGACGGGCAAGCACGTGCACCTGGACCTGACGATGGTCCGGCACCTGGACCGCGCCTGCCACCAGGCCGTCGAGCACTGGGCGGCGCAGCGCCGCCGCGGCGACTGCACCGTCGAGGTCGCGCTCCCCGCCCGCGTGGGCTGAGCAACCGCCTGGTCGGCCGAGCGGTCGGGGGTGCCCGGTAGCGTCGGGGTGTGAGCGAGGGCTTGTTCGACGAAGGGCTGTTCGGCGCCGACACCGAGATGCGCGCGGGCGAGAAGTTGGCCGAGAACGCGCCGTTGGCGGTGCGGATGCGGCCCCGCTCGCTGGACGAGGTCGTGGGCCAGCAGCACCTGCTGGGGGCCGGGGCCCCGCTGCGCCGCCTGGTCGAAGGCGCGGCACCGGCATCGGTGCTGCTCTACGGCCCGCCGGGCACCGGCAAGACCACGCTCGCCAACCTCGTCTCGTTGGCCACCGGCCGCCGGTTCGCGGCGCTGTCCGCGCTGTCGTCCGGCGTCAAGGAGGTGCGCGCGGTCATCGAGGAGGCGCGTCGTCGGCTCGGCCGGTCCGGTGAGGCGACGGTGCTGTTCATCGACGAGGTGCACCGGTTTTCCAAGACCCAGCAGGACGCGCTGCTGGGCGCGGTCGAGGACCGCACCGTGCTGTTGGTGGCGGCCACCACGGAGAATCCGCACTTCTCCGTGGTGGCCCCGCTGCTGTCGCGATCGCTGGTGCTGCAGCTGCGCAGCCTGGAGGAAGACGACATCCGCACGCTGCTGCGCCGAGCGGTCGGCGAGGAGCGTGGCCTGGGCGGGGCGTTGCGCCTGGAGGAGGACGCCGAGGCGCACCTGGTCGCGCTCGCCGGCGGCGACGCGCGGCGGGCGCTGACCGCGCTGGAGGCGGCGGCGGAGTCGGCGAGCTCGACCGGCGCGGACGCGATCGATCTGGCGACGGTCGAGGCCACCGTGAACCGCGCCGCGGTGCTCTACGACCGGGGCGGCGACCAGCACTACGACGTGGCGAGCGCGTTCATCAAGTCCATCCGCGGGTCCGATGTGGACGCCGCGCTGCACTACCTGGCCCGGATGGTGGAGGCGGGGGAGGACCCGCGGTTCATCGCCCGCCGGCTCGTCGTGCACGCCAGCGAGGACATCGGCATGGCCGATCCGACCGCGCTGCAGACCGCTGTCGCGGCGGCGCACGCGGTGCAGTTCATCGGCATGCCCGAGGGGCGGATCGCGTTGGCGCAGGCCACGATCCACCTCGCCACCGCGCCGAAGTCGAACGCGGTGATCATGGCGATCGACGAGGCGCTGGGCGACGTCCGGGCGGGCAAGGCGGGCCCGGTGCCGCCGCACCTGCGCGACGGGCATTACGCCGGGGCGGAGAAGCTCGGCAACGCCAAGGGCTACCAGTACCCGCACAGCAAGCCGGAAGGCGTGCTCACCCAGCAGTACCCGCCCCGCGAACTGGTGGGCCGCGACTACTACCAGCCGACCGGCCGCGGCGCGGAGCGCACGCTCAGCGACCGCGTCCCGAAGCTCCGCGGCATCATCCGCGGCGACGACTGACGCCCCGAATCCTGTGACGGCGCCACGGTGATCGTTCGGCGCGGCCGAACGGGGTGACGATGGGGCAGACCGGCGGCGCCACCGAACCGGGAGAAGACGGCCGTGCGCAAAGCGGTCCACGCCCAGCACGTCGATCAATTGCTGCAGGCCGGTGTGATCACCGGCGTCGTCGCCTCCCGCACCGCGGCAGCTGCCGCTCGATCTGGGCTGTTCCGGCAGCAGCAGGACCGCGACGGCGAGTCCGGGACGCTGGGCAGTCTCGGATACATCGCGCACCACACCGGGCGCGACCTCGACGCCGTGCGGAACTGCGGCCGCGCGATCGAGATCTTCCGGGATCTCGGCAACAGTTACGGGGAAGCGATCCTGCTGGACAACCTCGGCGATCCGTTCGCCGCGCTGGGCCAGCGGCGTCACCAGGAGCACCAGCGGAACAACGAGGCCGCGCGGGTGCAGCGCAAACTGGACGTATTGGCGGCCGGCCGGGCCGGTGGCCCGGCGTCGGGCTGAGCACTGGTGGCGCGCCGACCTCCAGGTAGATTCCGGCGGGGTTCTCGTCGTGAGGAGGTCGTTGTGGACAAGCGGATCGTGGTCAGCCGGGTGGTTCCGGAGCCCGCGCTGGACGTGCTGCGCGAGGTCGGGGACGTGCATGTCTGCCCGCAGGACCGGCCGCTGACCGCGCCCGAGCTGCGCGAGGCGGTGCGCGGCGCGCACGCGATCGTGACGATGCTGCACGACCGGGTCGACGCCGAACTGGTCGAAGCCGCCGGCCCGCAGCTGCAAGTGGTCGCCAACGTGGCGGTCGGCTACGACAACGTCGACGTCCCGGCGGTGACCGGGCGCGGCGTCACCGTCACCAACACGCCCGGCGTGCTCGTCGACGCGACCGCCGATCTGACGCTCGGGCTGCTGCTGATGTCGACCCGCCGGCTCGGCGAGGGCGAACGGCTGCTGCGGTCTCGCCGGCCGTGGACCTTCCACCTCGGCTTCATGCTCGGCACCGGGCTGCAGGGCAAGACGCTCGGCATCGTCGGGCTCGGCGACATCGGGCAGGCCGTGGCCCGGCGGGCCCGCGCGTTCGGGATGAACATCGCCTACACCGGCCGCCGCCGCGTCGCCGCCGACGTGGAGGCCGAACTCGACGCCCGCTTCCTGACCAAGGAAGAGCTGCTGCGCACCGCCGACGTGGTGTCCCTGCACTGCCCGCTGACCGAGCAGACCCGGCACCTCATCGACGAGGCGGCGCTCGCGGTCATGAAGCCGACCGCGTTCCTGATCAACACCAGCCGCGGCCCGGTGGTCGACGAGGGCGCGCTGGCGAAGGCCCTCCACGAGCAGCGGATCGGCGGCGCGGCCCTCGACGTCTTCGAACGCGAGCCCGAGGTGGAGCCCGCGCTGCTCGACCTCGACAACGTCGTGGTGGTGCCGCACCTGGGCTCGGCGACCACCGAAACGCGAACCGCGATGGCCGAACTCGCCGCGCGCAACGCCGCCGCGGTCCTCACCGGCCACGAACCGCCCAACCCGGTCCGCGCATAACACGATCGGTTCGAGGTTCGCGGCGCCCTTGGTCAAATTGGTTGGCAAAGGGCGCCGCTCGCTTCGCCGATCGGAGCCCAGGTGGGGTGTCTGCGGGCGGGTGCGCCGCCCGGCGGCGCCCTCCGGCGGGCGGGGCCGACCGGGTGCGGGAGTGAGGATCGGGGCCGGTAACCTGACGCACGATCAACGGACCGGGTCGAGAGCTCGGTCCCACCGAATGACGTGGACATACGGGAGGGCACGTGACGCCCACGCAGATCGCCGCGCTGATCGCCGCCGGAGCGTTCGTGCTGCTGGTCGTGCTGCTGGCGATCCCGCTGATCAAACTCGGCCGCACGCTGGACGAGGCGACCATCGCGATCCGCAAGGCGCACGAGAACTCCGATCCGCTGTTCACCGGCGCGAACTCGACCATCACGCACGTCAACACCCAGCTGGAGCGGGTCGACGGCATCACCGCCAACGCCAAGACGATCAGCGGCAACGTCTCGGCGTTGTCTTCGCTGTTCACGGCTACACTTGGTGGCCCGTTGGTGAAGACGGCGGCGTTCTCCTACGGGGTCAGCAAGGCGCTGCGGGCCCGCCGGAAGCGGCGGCAGGAGCCCGCCGGACGGCACTTCCGCCGCAAGGGCAAAGGGGGGCGCAAGTGAGGCGCCTGTTCTGGTTCGGCGCCGGCGTCGCGGCCGGGGTCGCGTTGGCGCGCAAGCTCAACGAGACCGCCCGGAAGGCGACGCCGAGCGGCATGGCCGAACAGCTGGGCGGCGCGGTCCGGGAGCTGGCCGGAGCCGTCGGCTCGTTCGGCGCCGAGGTGCGCGCGGGAATGCAGGAGCGGGAGCAGGAGCTGCACGACGTCGTCGAGCGCGGTAGCGCCGCCGACACGGTGCAGTTCCGCCGGATCGACGCCCCGGTCGCCGACGAGGGCGCGGCCAGCGGTCGGCGAGCTCGCCGGGCGGGCCGCTGACGCCGGCGCTTCGCGCCGCCAGCCGCTCGCCGGTACCCAAGCCGTCACCGTCACCCGAGTTCCCGAGGACCCACCGTGCAGACCCACGAGATCAACAACCGGTTCACCGAGCACTTCCGCGGCCGCGGCCACACCGTGGTGCCCAGCGCGTCGCTGATCCTGGACGACCCGACGCTGCTGTTCGTCAACGCCGGAATGGTGCAGTTCAAGCCCTACTTCCTGGGTGAGGCGCCGGCTCCGTACCCGCGCGCCACCAGCATCCAGAAGTGCGTGCGCACCGGCGACATCGACGAGGTCGGCAAGACCACCCGCCACAACACGTTCTTCCAGATGGCAGGCAACTTCTCCTTCGGCGACTACTTCAAAGAAGGCGCCATGGAGTACGCCTGGGAGCTGCTCACCAAGTCCCAGGCCGACGGCGGCTACGGCTTCGACCCGGCGCGGCTGTGGGTGACTGTCTACGAGAAGGACGACGAGTCCGCCCAGCTGTGGCAGAAGGTCGCCGGCGTTCCGTCCGAGCGGATCCAGACCCGCGACGGCAAGGACAACTACTGGGACATGGGTGTGCCCGGTCCCGGCGGCCCGTGCTCGGAGATCTACTACGACCGCGGCCCGAAGTACGGCCGCGAGGGCGGCCCGGTCGCCGACGAGGACCGCTACATCGAGATCTGGAACCTGGTGTTCATGCAGGACATCAGGGGCGAGCAGTCGCCGAAGCTGGGGCACCCGCCGATCGGAACGCTCCCGACCAAGAACATCGACACCGGCATGGGCGTCGAGCGGGTGGCGTGCCTGCTGCAGGGCGTGGAGAACGTCTACGAGACCGACCTGGTCCGTCCGGTGATCGCCAAGGCCGAGGAGCTCTCCGGCCGCCGCTACGGCGCGAACCACGAGGACGACGTGCGCTTCCGCGTCATCGCCGACCACGCCCGCTCCGGCGTGATGCTGGTCGGCGACGGCGTCACCCCCGGCAACGAGGCCCGCGGCTACGTGCTGCGGCGGCTGCTGCGCCGGATCATCCGCTCCACCCGCCTGCTCGGTGTGCAGGAGCCGGTGCTCGGCGAGTTCAGCAAGATCGTGCGCGACGCGATGGCACCGAGCTACCCGGAGCTGGTCACCGAGTTCGACCGCATCGACTCGGTGATGCGCAACGAGGAAGACGCCTTCCTGACCACCCTGACCGCCGGCTCGAAGATCTTCGACCTGGCGGTGGCCGACACCAAGAAGGCCGGCGGCAAGCAGCTGGCCGGTGAGCAGGCCTTCCAGCTGCACGACACCTACGGCTTCCCGATCGACCTGACGCTGGAGATGGCCTCCGAGCAGGGCCTGACCGTCGACGAGCAGGGCTTCCGGAACCTGATGTCCGAGCAGCGCCGCCGGGCCAAGGAGGACGCCAAGGCGCGCAAGACCGGGCACGGCGACCTGTCGACCTACCGGACGCTGCTGGACCAGCACGGCACCACCGAGTTCATCGGCTACACCGACCTGCAGTCGCACAGCCGGGTGCTGGGCCTGCTGGTGGACGGGCAGCCGGTGAAGTCCGCCGCGGCCGGCGCCGAGGTCGAGCTGGTGCTGGACCGCACCCCGTTCTACGCCGAGGGCGGTGGCCAGATCGCCGACACCGGCCGGCTGGTCGGCCCCGGCGTGGCCGTCGAGGTGCACGACGTGCAGCGCGCGGTGCCGGGCCTGTTCGTCCACCGCGCCAAGATCGTCGAGGGCGAGCTCGGCTTGGACACCACGCTGGAGGCCGCGGTCGACGTCGCGCGTCGCCACGCGATCGAGCGGTCGCACTCCGCCACCCACCTCGTGCACGCGGCGGTGCGCAGCGCCTACGGCAGGCGCGCCGCGCAGGCCGGTTCGCTGAACTCGCCGGGCCGGATGCGCTTCGACTTCACCGCCCCGTCGGCGGTGTCGGCCACCGTCCTCAGCGGAGTCGAGGAAGAGGTCAACGACTACCTGCAGAGCGACGTCGAGGTGCAGGCCTACACCACGACGATGGACCGGGCCATGGAGCTCGGCGCCGTCGCGCTGTTCGGCGAGAAGTACGGCGACCAGGTCCGCGTCGTCGACATGGGCGACTACTCCCGCGAGCTGTGCGGTGGCACCCACGTGCCGAGCATCGCCCGCCTCGGCGTGGTCAAGCTGGTCGCCGACTCCTCCGTGGGTTCCGGCGTGCACCGAGTCGAAGCGCTGGTCGGCATGGACGCGATGCGCCACATCAGCAAGGAACACCTGCTGGTCAGCCAGCTCGCCGAGCAGTTCAAGGTGCCGGCCGACGAGCTGCCGGAGCGCATCCAGGGCGTCGTGTCCCGGCTGCGCAGCGCGGAGAAGGAGCTGCAGCAGCTGCGCATCGCGCAGGTCCTGCAGTCCGCGGGCGAGCTCGCCGACAAGGGCACCGACGTGCACGGCGTGACGCTGGTGGCCGAGCAGGTGCCGGACGGCGTGGACGGCAACGCGCTGCGCGCGCTGGCCGGCGAGATCCGCGGCCGGCTCGGCTCCCGCCCGTCCGTGGTGGCGCTGTTCTCCGCCGACGAGGGCAAGGTCAGCTTCGTGGTCGGCGTCAACGACGCCGCGCGGGACAAGGGCATCGCGGCGGGCAAGCTGGTGCCCGGCTTCGCGGCCGAGGTCGGCGGGCGTGGCGGCGGCAAGCCGGACATGGCGCAGGGCGGCGGCTCGAACCCGGCCGGCATCACCGCGGCGATCGCGGCACTGCGCACGGCGCTGGACCAGGTGGTGGCTGGCGGGTGACCGAACACCGGCAGGCGGACCCCGGACCGGGACGTCGGCTAGGCGTCGACGTGGGTGCGGTCCGGGTCGGTGTCGCGCTCAGCGACCCCGCCCCGATGCTGGCGACCCCGCTGGTCACCCTGCGGCGGGATGCCGACGGCAACACCGATCTCGCGCAGCTGGCCGAGCTCGTCGCCGAACACGAGGTGGTGGAAGTCGTGGTCGGCCTGCCCAAGACGCTGGCGGGCCGGCACGGAATCGCGGCGGAGACGGCGCAGGCCTACGGGGCGGCGCTCGCGGAGCGGATCGCGCCGGTGCCGGTGCGGTTCGCCGACGAGCGGCTGACCACCGTGACGGCCAGCCGGATGCTGTCGCAACGCGGAGTGCGGGGGAAGAAGCAGCGGGCCGTGGTCGACCAGGCGGCCGCGGTGGAGATCTTGCAGGCGTTCCTGGACAGTCGGGGGAAGACACGAGAGGACCTTTCGTGACCGACGATCTCGGATTGTTCGCGGACGAGCCCGACGAGCGGCAACGGCGCGCCCCCGACCCGGAGCGGTTCCGCCGTCGCAAGCGGCGCCGCCTGGTGACCGCGCTGGCCAGCCTGTTCGTGCTGGTGCTGGTCGGCTTCGGCGTGCTGTACGCGGGCAGCCAGCTCATGCAGATCGGTTCCTACGAGGACTACGAGGGCGAGGGCACCGGCGACGTCGTCGTCGAGATCAAGTCCGGCGAGACCGTCAGCGCCATCGGCCGCAACCTCGCCGAGCGGGACGTGGTGGCCAGCACCAAGGCGTTCACCAAGGCCGCCGAGCCCAACCGGCAGATCAACACCATCCAGCCGGGCTACTACCTGATGCGCAACAAGATGTCCGGCGAGGCCGCCGTGGCGCACATCCTGTCGCCGGCGGCGAAGGTCGGCCGGGTGGACATCCGCGCCGGCATGCGGCTGGAGGACCAGCTGGCACCCGACAACGGGCACACCCCGGGCGTCCTGACCAAGCTCGCCGAAGCCAGCTGCGCCGGGGCCAACCCCAACTGCATCACCTCCGAGGAGATGCACCGGGTCGCCGCGACCGCCGACCTCGCCTCGCTCGGCGTGCCGCAGTGGGCGATCGCCGACGCCTCCAAGGCCGAGCCGAAGCGGCGGCTGGAAGGCCTGATCATGCCCGGCCTCTACGACGTGAAGCCCGGCGAGACCGCGGAGAACGTGCTGCGCGACGTGGTCACCCGGTCCGCGGCGGCGCTCGACGTCGCGGGATTGCCGAAGGCCGCCGAGGGCACCCGCTACAGCCCGTACGAGCTGCTCAAGATCGCATCTTTGGTGCAGAGCGAAGGCATCACCAAGGACTTCGGGCAGATCTCGCGGGTGATCCACAACCGGCTCGCGCCGCCGGCGATGCACCTCGGGCTGGACTCCACGATCAACTACCCGCTGGACAAGCCGTCGCTGCTGACCAGGCCGGAGGATCGGGAACTGCCGGGCGTGTACAACACCTACAAGAACTACGGCCTGCCGCCGACGCCGATCTCGGCGGTCAGCAAGGAAGCCGTCCAGGCGGCGGAGACGCCCGCCGACGGCACCTGGAAGTACTTCGTCAAGTGCTACCCGGACGGCACCTCCTGCTTCGCCAACACGCCGCAGGAGCACGAGGCCTACATCGACGAGGCGCGGGCACGTGGCGCCTTCTGAGCCGCGACGGGCAGCGGTGCTCGGCTCGCCGATCGAGCACTCGCTGTCCCCGGTGCTGCACGGCGCCGCCTACGCCGCGCTCGGCCTGCACGACTGGACCTACGAGCGAGTGGAGGCCGACGCCGACCGGCTCGTCGAGTTCGTCGCCGGGCTGGGCCCGGAATGGGCCGGGCTGTCGGTCACCATGCCCGGCAAGCGAGCGGCGCTGGGCGTCGCGAGCGAGGTCAGCGAGCGGGCCGCGGCGGTCGGAGCGGCGAACACCCTGGTGCACCGGCCCGACGGCAGCTGGGCCGCGGACTGCACCGACGTCGACGGAGTCGTCGGAGCGCTGCGCAGCGCGGGCGGATTCACCACCGGCCACAGCGGGCTGATCCTGGGAGCCGGCGGCACCGCCGCCGCGACCCTGGCCGCCTTCGCGGAGCTCGGGCTCAGCGAAGCGACGCTCGCGGTGCGCGAGCCCGCGCGAGCGCGCGACGCGGCCGAGACCGCGGAGCGGGTCGGGCTGCGGGTGCGCGTGGAGCGGCTGGACCGCGTCGCGCTCGCGGACGCCGCGGCAGCGGCGGACGTCGTGGTGTCGACGCTCCCGGCAGGGGCGTTGGACGCGCAAGCGGCGGAGCTGGCGAAGGCGGCTTGCGTGCTGGACGTGGTCTACCACCCGTGGCCGACGCCACTGGCCGCCGCGGTCACCGCGGCCGGCGGGCGGATCGCCACCGGGCTGGACATGCTGCTGCACCAGGCGTTCGGCCAGGTCGAGCAGTTCACCGGGCGCTCGGCGCCCCGCGAGGCCATGCGCGACGCCCTCGCCGACGCCACCGGTGGCGAACTCCCGCTCCCGCTCTGATCCAGGGCATCTCTGCAGGTCAGGACCCGTGTGTGCTTTGTGCTGCCATAGCGACACAAAATACGCACGGGCATTTTCCAGCGGAAAGCCGAACGGCCCCTCCTCGGGGTGGGAGGGGCCGCTCGCGTTGTTCCGGTCAGTTGTTGTCGAGGTCCGAGGAGACCAGCTGGGCGACGTGGTCCAGCGCCGCCTCCGCGCCCTCGCCCTCGGCCGCGAGCACCACCTCGTCGCCGTGGCCCGCGCCCAGCGTCATCAGGCCCAGGATGCTGCCCGCTTCCACCGGATCCGTGTCGTCCTTGCGGATCGTGATCTTCACGGGCTGCGCTGCGGCGGCCTTGGCCACCAGTGCCGCCGGCCGCGCGTGCAGCCCCACTTTGCTCGCCACGGTGACCCGTCGCTCGAACATGGTTCTCCGTTCGTCGGGGGAATGGGGAAACGTTGGCCGGGGATCAGCTCTTATCGGGGCCCGGCTTGGCTTCCTCACCAGCATTATCCGTGCTCACCTCGGCGTTTTCCGTGTCGTCCTCCTCACGCCCCGGGGTGCGCATGTTCCACTTCGTGATCACGAACCGGAACACGAAGTAGTAGATGACCGCGTAGCCCAGGCCGATCGGGATCAGCCACAGCGAGTTCTGCGAGATGCCGAAGTTGAGCAGGTAGTCGATGGCGCCTGCGGAGAACCCGAACCCGGTGTGGATGTCCAGGGCGTTGACCAGCGCCATCGAGGTGCCGGTGAGCACCGCGTGGACCAGCAGCAGCGGCCAGGCCACGAAGATGAACGCGAACTCCAGCGGCTCGGTGATGCCGGTGAGGAACGAGGTGAGAGCCACCGAGATCATGATGCCGCCGACGACCTTGCGCTGCGACGGCTTCGCGCACTGCCAGATGGCCAGCGCCGCGGCGGGCAGGGCGAACATGAAGATCGGGAAGAAGCCGGTCATGAAGGTGCCCGCGGTCGGGTCACCGGCGAAGAACCGGGCGATGTCGCCCTTCTCGCCGTGGTAGTCGCCGAAGAGGAACCAGACCACGTTGTTCGGGATGTGGTGCAGGCCGAATGGCAGCAGCAGCCGGTTGATCACGCCGTAGATGCCGCCGCCGATCACCGCGTTCTGGGTGACCGCGTCGCTGAAGGCGGTCAGCGCGGTGTCGAAGATCGGGAACAGCAGGCCCATGATCACGCCGGCGATCACCATGGCGAACGCCGTGACGATGGGCACGAATCGCCGGCCGCCGAAGAAGCCCAGGTAGGCGGGCAGCTTGATGCGGTGGTAGCGCTGCCACAGCCAGGCCGCCGTCAACCCGGCGACGATGCCGCCGAGCACGCCGTACGGGCCCTTGTTGAAGGCCTTGTCCGCCTCGGTGCCGGTGATCTCCCAGAGCACGCCCGAGAGCACCAGGTAGCCGACCGCGCCGGCCAGCGCCGTGGAGCCGTCGGACTTCTTGGCGAAGCCGATCGCTACACCGATCGCGAACAGCAGCGGCAGGTAGTTGAACAGCGCGTTGCCCGCCGCGCCGATCACCCCGGCCACGGGCTGCATCCAGTGCAGCGTCGCGCCGAGTCCCTCCTTGCCGAGCAGGTCGTCCTGGCCGAGGCGGTTAAGCAGCGCGGCGGCGGGCAGGACCGCGATCGGCAGCATCAGGCTCCGGCCGAGCCGTTGCAGCAGGGCGAAACCCTTTCTGTTGCCCTTCGCCGCGGTGGCGTTGGCACTCATCGGTTACCTCCTGTGTCGTGGAGACCGGGTCGTCTGGCGGGATGTTCGCGTCCGGTCGGCCCGCCGGGCCGCCTGGACGGGCGGTGGTGGCCGGAACCGCTCGGGTTGCGGTCCAGCTGCATCGTCACCTGGTACAGGTCGCCGCGGTACCAGGAAGTCATGTCCTCGATCGGGCGACCCTGGGCCGTGGAGATCCGGCGGAACACCAGGACCGGGCTGCCGGTGCGGACCCCGAGCAGCCGCGCGGTCTCGGCGTCGGCGCCTTCGGCGAGCACGGTCTGCGTGCCGCTTTCCAGTTGCACCTCGTAGTTGCGGGCGAGAAGGGTGTACAGCGAGTCGGACAGGTCGTGGTCGAGCAGGCCGGGCAGCAGCCCGGCGTGGTACCAGCCGCGTTCCACCGCCATCGGCGCACCGTCGGCCTTGCGCAGCCGGTACAGCCAGTACGCGGGCTGGCCGGGCCGGAGTCCGAACGCTTCGGCGGTGGTCGTCGGCGGGATCGCCTCGGTCGCGTCGAGCAGCACCGTCTCCGGCTGCATGCCGCGGCGGCGCATGTCCTCGGTGAATGAGGCGAGGTGCAGTTGGGAATCCACCCGCGGCCGGGTGGTGAAGGTGCCCTTGCCGCGCACCCGCACCAGCAGGCCTTCGGCGACGAGCTGCCCGACCGCCTCGCGGACGGTCAGCCGGGAGACGCCGTAGCGCTCCGCGAGGTCGCGCTCGGACGGCACCGGCGAGCCGGGCAGCAGTTCTTCGCTCGCCAGCTCGCGCAGGATCTCCCGCAGCTGGGCGTGCTTCGGCGTCGGGCCGTCACGCAGCACGTCAGTCACGCCCTCAGGGCGGGAACTGCCGTCCACGGTTCGCCGTGCGGCCACTCTGCCTCCATCGGTCTTGCTGGACATCGACGTCCGGTGCCCTGAGGGGCACACTGCACCGGACGATCCGAGGGGATCGGATCCGATGCTGTTCACCGGTCCGGCCGAGTTGGTACTGTCCGGTCTAAACCAGTCGGTTGCGAACAATGCGCTTTCATGCGATCGAGTGTCAAGACGGCTCGTGATTCGTTGCCGCATCGACACCGAGTGGCGCAAGATCGTCGCGACGCGGTGCGCAACGCCTGCGTCGTCGGAGGACGAAGGGAGCACGGGGTGGCTCAGGACAAGGCCGCGGCAATCCTGGCCGCACTTGGCGGCGGGGACAACGTGGTGGAGATCGAGCCGTGCATCACGCGGCTCCGCTGCGAGGTCGAAGACGGTTCGAAGATCGACGAGGCGGCGCTGAAGGCCGCCGGGGCGCACGGCGTGATGATGCAGGGCTCCGTCGTGCAGGTCGTCGTGGGTCCGGAGGCGGACACGCTGGCCGAGGACATCGAGGACCTGCGGTGAGCACCGAGGTCGGCAGCCCGGTGGCGGGCCTGGCCACCGCGCTCAGCGAGGTTCCCGACCCGGTCTTCTCGCAGGCCATGGTGGGTCCGGGGGCGGCGGTGCAGCCGTCCGGTGGGCGGGCCGACGCGGTCGCGCCGGTGGCCGGCACGATCGCGACGCTGCACCCGCACGCCTTCGTGGTCGCCTCGCCCGGCGGCGCCGCGGTGCTGGTGCACCTGGGCATCGACACGGTGAAGCTGAAGGGCGAGGGCTTCGAACTGCACGTGGCCAAGGGCGACCTCGTCGAGGCCGGCCAGCGCATCGTCACCTGGGACCCGTCCGAGGTGGAGTCGCACGGCTACTCGTCGATCTGCCCGGTCATCGCGCTGGACATCGCGCCGGATGCCCTGGCCGACGTCCGCGAGGACGGCCAGGTCGTCACGGGCGACACCCTGTTCACGGTGGACGCCTGAGCCTCGGGCCGCGGCGCGCCACGTTTTGAAGCGAACGGCCTGTTCGCCTCGTTGGAAGAGGTGAACGGGCCGTTCGTTCGCGGTGAGCTTCCCGACACGCGCGGGTTCGCGGATCGGGTGCCCGGGCAACGGGGTCGTCGCGTCGATGCTGGTGCGATGGTCGTGTTGATCGGGATCGCCGGTGGCGCAGCGGGTTTCGGCGCGGGCCGGCTCGGGCGGCTCTTGTTGTGCTCGGTGCGGAGGGGAGTCCGGCCGCCTCGGATGTGGTGCGAGGTGGCGGTGGGTCTGCTGTGGACGGTGGTGGCCGTTCGAGCGGCGAGCGGGATGCCGTTGTGGTGGGCGGCGATACCGCTGGCGCTCGGCTGGCTCGCGGTGTTGCTGACGGCGTGCGACGTGCTCGCCTCGCGGCTGCCCGATGTGCTGACCCTGCCCGCGTATCCGGTCGCGGCGGCGCTGTTGGCCGTTGCGGCGGTGCACCGGCCGGCCGTGCTGCTCGGCGGCGTCGCCGGTGCGGTGGTTTTCGCCGGGACGTATCTGCTGGTGCGCGTGGTGTCGCCGGGTGCGATGGGGCCGGGCGACGTGAAGCTGGCGGGCAGCCTCGGCGCCGTGGTGGGCGCGGTCTCGTTGCCGGCGGTGCTGCTCGTGATGGCGGTCGCGGCGGCGTTGACCCTGGTGGCGGCACTTTGGGCGAGGATCGGCGGCGTCCCGCACGGCCCCGCCATGCTCGCCCCGGCCTGGCTCGTCACCACCTTCGCCCCGTGGCCGTGAGCAGATGGAATGGTCATTCATGATGTCGGCGATCCCGCAACGAGGAGGCGGCGGCGATTTCCGCAGGGGTTCCGCCACCCGCACCGCAGCGCAGGGTGAGTTTGGAAACAAGCAGTGCAGGACCCCCGGGCGGGTTCAGTTGGGACTGAACGTGGCAGGATCTATGTGTGCTGCGTTGGATGACCGCTGGAGAATCGCATGGCCCCGCCCTGGTGGCGGTGCTGGAAGGCATGGTGGCCGGTGTCGAGGTGACCTCCACCGACATCGCGACCCAGTTGGAGCGGCGCAAACTCGGATTTGGCCGCAGCCCCCGGATGAACTTCGAAGCCGACGAGCTGGAGCTGATCGGCGGCGTCCGGCACGGGCGCACCCAGGGCGGCCCGGTCGCGATCCGCATCGGCAACACCGAGTGGCCCAAGTGGGAGCAGGTGATGGCCGCCGACCCGGTCGACGAGGACGTGCTGTCGTCGTTGGCCCGCAACGCGCCGCTGACCCGTCCCCGGCCCGGGCACGCCGACCTCGCCGGGATGCAGAAGTACGGCTTCGAAGAGGCCCGGCCGGTGCTGGAGCGCGCGAGCGCCCGCGAGACCGCCGCCCGCGTCGCCGTCGGCACGGTCGCCCGGCAGTTCCTGCAGCAGCTGCTCGGCGTGGAGATCGTCAGCCACGTCATCAGCCTCGGCGGCGTCGACGCCACGCATGACGTGCTGCCCGGCCCGGACGACCTGGACGCCATCGACCACAACCCGGTGCGCGCCTTCGGCGACGACGCCACCGAGAAGATGATGGCCGAGGTCGACGCAGCGAAGAAGGACGGCGACACCCTCGGCGGGGTCGTCGAGGTCATCGCCTACGGGCTGCCCCCGGGCATCGGTTCGCACGTGCACTGGGACCGCAAGCTCGACGCGCGGCTGGCCGGTGCGCTGATGAGCATCCAGGCGATCAAGGGCGTCGAGATCGGCGAGGGCTTCGCCAACGCGCACCGGCGCGGCAGCGCGGCGCACGACGAGATCTACCCGGACCAGGGCGCCAAGTGGGTCCGGCGGGACAGCAACCGGGCCGGTGGCCTGGAGGGCGGCATCACCAACGGCGAGCCGCTGATCGTCCGCGCGGCCAAGAAGCCGATCTCCAGCCTGCCGCGGGCACTGGCCACTGTGGACATGGTGACCGGCGAGCCTGCGCAGGCGATGCACCAGCGCTCCGACATCACGGCGGTGCCGCGCGCCGCGGTGGTCGCCGAGACGATGGTCGCGCTGGTCCTCGCGGAGGCCGTGCTGGAGAAGTTCGGCGGCGACTCGCTGCCGGAGACCCGCCGCAACGTCGAGGGCTACCTGGCCTCGCTGCGCGAGCGCGCCGAGAAGCGGCAGGTGCGGTGATGGCCCCGCGCGCCGTGGTGATCGGCCCGCCGGGCGCGGGCAAGTCGACGATCGGCCGGCTGCTGGCGCAGCGCCTGGACGTGCCGTTCCGGGACACCGACGACGACATCGTGCAGACCGCGGGCCGGCCCATCTCCGACATCTTCGCCAACGACGGCGAGCCCGCGTTCCGGGCCATGGAAGAGGAAGCGGTCGCCGCGGCGCTGCGCGAACACGACGGCGTGGTGGCGCTCGGCGGCGGCTCGGTGCTTTCCGAACGCACCCGCGAACGGCTGGCCGGGCATCCGGTGGTCTTCCTGTCGGTGGGCCTGGCCGAAGGCGCCAAGCGCGTCGGGCTGTCCACCGCGCGGCCGCTGCTGGCCGGGGTGAACCCGCGCGCCACCTTCAAGGCGCTGCTGGACGCGCGGCTGCCCATCTACCGCTCGGTGGCGGCCGTCGAGGTCGCCACCGACCACGTGACGACCGGTGAGGTCGTGGAGCAGGTCGTCGCCGCGCTGGCCGCTAGCAGCACGCCGTCCAACTGATCAGAACCGAAGCCCGAAGGGGACGATGATGACCGAACCGGTGCGGATCAGGGTGGCCAGCCAGCAGCCCTACGACGTGGTGGTCGGCCGGGGACTGCTCGGCGAGCTCGTCGACTTCCTGCGCGACGCATCGGTGGTGGCGCTGGTGCACCAGCCCACCATCACCAACACCGTGGAGGCCGTGCGCGACGAGCTGGCCGCGGCCGGCGTGGACGCGCACCGGGTGGAGATCCCGGACGCCGAGGACGGCAAGAGCCTGCAGGTTGCCGGATTCTGCTGGGAGGTCCTCGGCAAGGTCGGCATGGACCGCAACGGTGTCGTGGTGTCCTTCGGCGGCGGTGCGGTCACCGACGTCGCCGGGTTCGTCGCCGGGACCTGGATGCGCGGCGTGCGCGTGGTGCACGTGCCGACGACGTTGCTGGGCATGGTGGACGCCGCGGTCGGCGGCAAGACCGGCATCAACACCGACGCGGGCAAGAACCTCGTCGGGCTGTTCCACGAGCCGAGCCTGGTGCTGGCCGACCTGGCGACGCTGGAGGGGCTGCCGCGCAACGAGCTCGTCGCCGGGATGGCCGAGATCGTCAAGGCGGGCTTCATCGCCGACCCGGAGATCCTGCGCCTCATCGAGGCCGACCCGGCGGCGGCGACCGACCCGGCCGGCGACGTGCTGGGCGAGCTGGTGCGCCGGTCGATCAAGGTCAAGGCCGACGTGGTCGCCGCGGACCTGAAGGAATCGCACCTGCGCGAGGTGCTCAACTACGGTCACACCCTGGCCCACGCCATCGAGCGCCGGGAGCGCTACCGCTGGCGTCATGGCGCGGCGGTCAGCGTCGGGCTGGTGTTCGCCGCGGAGCTGTCCCGGCTCGCCGGGCGGCTCGACGACGAGACTGCCGACCGGCACAAGCGGGTCCTCGACCTGCTGGGCCTGCCCACCAGCTACGACCCGGACGCGCTCGGCCAGCTGCTGGAGGCGATGCGGGTGGACAAGAAGACCCGGTCCGGGGTGCTGCGGTTCGTCGTCCTGGACGGCCTCGCCAAGCCCGGCCGCCTGGAGGGCCCGGACCCGTCGCTGATCGCCGCCGCGTACTCGGCGGTCACCGGCGGCGAGGCCAAGTCGGGCTCGGAGGTGCTGCTGTGAAGGTGCTCGTCCTCAACGGGCCGAACCTCGGCAGGCTGGGCAAGCGCGAGCCGTCGGTCTACGGCAGCACGACCTACGCCGATCTGGTCGGGATGTGCGAGCGCGCGGGCGCGGAGCTGGGCGTCGAGGTGGAGGTCCGGCAGACAGACCACGAGGGCGAGATGGTCCAGTGGTTGCACGAGGCCGCCGACGAGCAGTGGCCGGTGGTGCTCAACGCGGGCGCGTGGACGCACTACTCGATCGCGGTGCGCGACGCGGCGGCGCAGCTCGCCGCCGACCTGATCGAGCTGCACATCTCCAACGTGCACAAGCGCGAGGAGTTCCGGCACGTCAGCTACCTGTCGGCGGTTTCGACCGCCGTCATCGCCGGGCTCGGCGTCGAGGGCTATCCGCTGGCGATCCGCTGGCTGGCCGACAAGGCGCGCGACTAGTTCTCGCGGTTCGGGGTCGTGAGTGTTTTGGGCTGCTATAGAGCCTGTTTCCGAACTTGCTCTGCTTGGCGGTGCGGGTGGCGGAACCTCAGGCGTCTTCTCGCTGTGGGATCCCCGACATCATGAATGCCAATTCACCACGTCGGGGCTGTCCTCGCGAGAAGACGCCTGAGAACCCGCGGCGGTGCGAGTTGCGAGGGTGGGCTAAGCGGCTGCGCCGCTTCAAAGACAAAACCCCGCGCTACCACACCTCACACCACGACATCCAAAACAGCCGCTATAGCGATCCAAAACACTCACGAACTGGCCGCGCCTCCTCCCGTTCGGGATCTAAGTTTGGTGCAGGTGCCCTTCACCTCGGTGTTGGCGCGGGTCTGGGGGGAGCATCGGTGCGGGATCGGATTCGGCTGCGCTGGTTGGCCGCGTTGGCCGCCGTCGCGTTGCTGGCGGGTTGCACGCAGGTCGAGGGCGCGCCCGGCCCGCAGCCGCAGGCGGAGAAGCGGGCCGAGCCGCCGAAGGCACCGGTCAAGCTGGCTGTCGGCGGCGAGCGCGGCAGTGCCGGGGTGGTGGCGGCGGGCGGGATGCCCGCGCCGTACAACTACGGCCCGACCGCGCTCGTGGAGGGCGGGAAGTACCGCACCTGGTGGTGCAGCCAGCTGCCCGGGGTCGGCCCGCCCGGCGACGACATCCTGACGGCCGAGTCGGGCAGCCCCGACGGGCCGTTCTTCGCCGCCGGCGGCGCGCCTGCGGTGCCGGTCTTCACCGGGCAGCCCGGCGCGTTCGACGGCATGCACACCTGCGATCCGTCGGTGTTGAAGGTCGGCGGTCGCTACTACCTGTACTACACGGGCGCGGCGGGGGATCACGCGCACGGCAACGCCATCGGCGTGGCCAGCAGCGAAGACGGCTTCGCTTGGCGGCGGGAGGCCGGCGGCAGGCCGATCGTCCTGGCTTCCCGCGAGGTGAACCGGGACAACGTCTACGGCGCGGGCCAGCCGGCCGCGCTGTACCTGGACGGCTGGTTCTACCTGATGTTCACTGACACCACGGCTTCCGGGGCGGGCTGGAACGGCGCGGGCCAGTTCGTGCTCCGCGCGCGCAATCCGGAGTTCACCGATCAGATGCAGTCGTTGACGGAGACGGGTTTCGCGCCCGCGGGCGCGCAGCGTTCGCGTTCGGTGGTGGACGCCTTCAGCGCGGACTGGATGTGGGTTCCGGCGCTGGACGCGTTCGCGATCGCCCACCAGACCTCGGCGGGCACCACGATCACCTTCTGGGACCGGGATTTCACCCGCCACCCGTACGATCCGGTGGTCGTGCCCGGCCCGTGGCGGGAAGGCCCGGGCCTGGTCCGCAGCCCCGACGGGCACGCCTCGGAATCCAGAGCGGACCCGTGCAGCACAGTTCCGGTGGACGTTCTCCGTGCCACTGCGGAGTTTCCGTCGCCGACGGACATCCGCCACTTCGGCATCGACGTGACCGGCTTCGACGGGTGCCGGACGGCGGCGCAGGCCGCGGCGGTCCTCGACGGGTTCGCGGTGCCGTCTCCGGCCCGCACCGTGGACGTGGTGCGGGCCGGCCAGCGGATCCGCGTCGAGCGCCGTTCCGTCGCCGAGCAGCTGGTCACCAAGGTTCTCGACGAGCGGGTGCCCGTGCTGGATTCGCTGCCGGTCGCCGGCACGATCCGCTCTGCGGTGCCCGCCATGCGGTCTCCGCAGGGCGCGGTCGGGCTGCTCGACGACAAGGGTCGATTGTGGACGGTGAGCGCGGAGGTGGCTGCCGCGAACGATTCGCCGATCACCGACGTCTCCCAGCAGGAATGGGACGCGCACACCCCGGCCGGCGACCTCCGGCGCTGATCAGCGCCCGGCGACCAGATCGGCTACCCGCAGGTCGGTCAGGAACATGTAGCCGGGCGCATGCGTGATCGCCAGCTCCGGGCGCACCTCGGCGAGCACCGCCTGCGGCGTGACGCCGCACGCCCAGAACACCGGCACCTCGTCGGCTTCGAGCGGCATCGGATCGCCCCAGTCCGGTGTGGACGGATCGGCGATGCCGATCTCCGCCGGATCGCCGACGTGCAGCGGCGCGCCGTGCGCGAACGGCAGCTCGGCCGTCACGGCGACGGCGCGCTCCACCTCCGATCGCCTGATCGCCCGCATGGACACCACGACCGGCCCGTGGAACCGGCCGACCGGTCGGCAGCGCAGCGACGTCCGGAACATCGGCACGTTCCCGCCCGTTTCCAGGTGGCGCAGCCGCACCCCGGCCGCGAGCAGCCGTTCTTCCGCGCTGAAGCTGCAACCGAGCAGGAAGGCTACGAAGTCGTCGCGCCAGAGCTCGCGCACTGAGTCCACTTCGGACTCAACGATGCCGTGCCGGTGCACCCGGTACTTCGGCAGATCCGTGCGGAGATCGGCGTGCGGCGCCACCCGGAGCCGGTCGGCGATGCCGGGTTCGGTGGCTTCCAGCAGCGGCAGCGGCTGCGGGTTCTGCCTGCAGAACTCCGCGAACTCATCCGCCAGCTCGCCGGGCAGGACGACCAGGTTCGCCTGCACGTATCCGGCGCACAGGCCGGTGGTGACGGAGCGCCAAGCGTCGGCCCGGATGCTCTCCCGCGCCTCTGCCGGAGTGGATTCCGCCGTGATGGAAGGCATTTCGGAACTCCTTCAGTCGAGGTCGGCGTCGCGGGTTTCCGGCCCGCGGAGCGCGCCGATCGCGGCCAGCGCCCCGCCCAGCACGATCAGCACGATCGGCGTGTACTCGTACGGCATGAGGTTCGCCAGGCCCAGCATGTAAAAGGCGTAGAACCCGGGGATGATGACGGCCAGGCTGTAGCCGATCCCGTAGCCGGAGGCGCGGACGCCGGTGGCGAAGCGCTCGATGATGTAGGTCGAGACGATTCCCCACGGCGACACGGTGAGCACGAGCGCGGCCGTCGCGTAGACCATTACCAGCAGCGTGCTCCCGTCGCCCGCGGCCGCGCCGATGGCTTCCCGGACCATCGCGACGAACATGACCGGTGCCAGCAGCACCGTCCAGATCCCGGACAGGACGAGCATGCGGCGTCGGCCGAAGCGCTGGCCCAGCTGCGCCATCACCAGGTAGCCCGCGGCGACGAAGACGTTCGCGACGAGCAGGCCGGTGTTCACCGTGGTGCTCGGCAGGCCGATGACCGCGGACAGCAGCGCCGGGGTGGCCGACAGCGTGGCCTGGACGGTGAACCACATGCCGGTCATCAGCAGCAGCACCTGCAGCAGTTTGCGCCGGTGCTCTCCGGTGACCAGTTCGCGCAGCGGCGACTTCGGCTTCTCCGTCCGCTGAACCCGTTTGAACGCGGCGGATTCCTCGACCTTGCGGTAGTAGAACAGGAACCAGGCCGAAAGCGCCGCGCCGACGAAGAACGGGATGCGCCAACCCCATTGCACGTACGGCGAATCCGGGCTTCCGGCCGGGGCGAACTGGAAGGTGATCGCGACGACGATCGAGATCGCGATGTAGCCGAGCGGATAGGAGGCGGCGATCATGCCGCCGACCAGGCCGCGCAGGCGCTTCGGGCTGGCCTCCATCGCCAGCGGGTTCGCGCTGGAGTACTCGCCGCCCATGAACACGCCGCCGACGAACCGCAGCAGCAGCACCAGGATGATCGACAGCCAGCCGATCGTCGCGTAGCCGGGCAGCAGGCCCATCAGCAGGGTGCAGCCGCCGGCGCCGGCGACCGCGACCAGGGTGGCTCGGCGGCGCCCGGTGATGTCCGCGATCCGGCCGAAGATGATGGCCCCGACGGGCCGGCCGATCAGGGTCAGCGCGAGGGTCACGTAGGACAGCGTCGCCGCGACGGAGGCCGAGGCGTGCTGGGGCTGGAAGTAGGCGATGGCCGGTGTCAGCGCCACCACGGGCAGGTAGATGTCGAAGTAGTCGACGAAGAATCCGAAGCAGGCGCCCTTCACCGCGCGCTTCGCCGGTGGGCTCAGCCGCTGCTGGTCGGGGTCGTTCGCTCGGTTGGTGAGATCAGTGGCCATGAAGGAGCGCTCCTTGGCTCGGGTGAGCGAGGCGTGGCGCTTGCGTCGGTGTAGGGATTGGTCCCGTGTGGACAGTCGACGCTCCGTTGCGCTCGCGGGGCGGCCGCGAGTGGCCCGACTTTAAGAGTTCGTCAGACGATAATCAAGGCATGCCGCGTCGTCGGCTCGCCGTTCGTCAGTCGATGAAGTGATTCTGCAGCGCTTCTTCCGCGTCGACGAGATAGGCGTCCAGCAGGGTTGCCGCGCCTTCGACGTCGCCGGAGCGCAGCGCGTCGGCGATCTCCTCGTTGCGCTTGAGGAACGCCGAGTGGAACACCTGGGTGTCCTTCATGTGCGCGTAGGCCAGCCGGAACTCGGCGAGGATCTCGCTGACCACCGCGTCCAGCCGGGCGCTGCCGGCCAGCGCGACGAGCGCCTCGTGGAACCTGATGCTGGCCGCCGCGACGTCGTCCCAGCGGCCCTTCCCGGCGGCCTCGCGGCCGTCGGAGATCGCGGCGGAAAGCCTGCGCAGCCCGGCGGGCTTGAGGCTGCGAATGTGCCGGAGAGCAGCGCATTCGATAACCCGGCGCACCTCGTAGAGGTCGGTGACGTCCTGCCGCGAGAGCTGCCGGACGAAGACGCCGCGGCTGAGCTCGTGGACCAGCAGCCGCTCCCGGATCAGCAGCCGGAACGCCTCGCGCAGCGTGCTGCGGGAGACGCCGTGCGCCTGCTTGACGCGTTCTTCGGACAGCCGCATGCCGGGCACGAGTTCGCCGGTGGCGATCTCGGCGCGCAGCGCGTCGGCCACCCGGCTCGCGGCGCCACTCGTGTCGGTCACGTCCGTCCCCTTCGTCAGGCCGCGGCGGGCGCACGCGGTTCGTGCAGTTTACCCGGCGGCCGGCGGCCTTCCGACGTAAATCGTCGGACGATCCGTTGCCAGATTGTCGGACGATCCGTACTGTCCCGGGTTGCGCTCCCCGTCGAACCGGAGGGTTCAAATGGCAGATTCACGTTCGCTGCGGGTCGGGGTGGACATCGGCGGCACCTTCACCGACCTGGCGGTCCTCGACGACAGCGGGATCGTCGCCGTGGGCAAGGCGCTGACCACCCACCACGAGCCCGCCGCGGCGGTCGAAGCGGTGCTGCAGCAGGCCATCGCGGATCACGGGCTCGACCCGGCCGACATCGCGACCGTCGTGCACGGCACGACCCTGGTCACCAACGCGCTGATCGAGCGCCGCGGCGCGCGCACCGCGCTGCTCACTACCGAGGGCTTCCGCGACGTGGTCGAGATGGGCCGCGAACACCGGTACGAGCTCTACGATCTCGGGCTCGAACTGCCGCGCCCGCTCGTGCCCCGGCACCTGCGGTTCGGTGTGCGGGAACGCGTTCGCGCCGACGGCGCGGTGGTGACGCCGCTGGACGTGGCCACCGTCAAGCAGCTCGGCGTCGAATTCGCCGCCGCGGGCGTCGAAGCCGTTGCCGTCTGCTTCCTGCACAGCCACACCAACGGCGAGCACGAGCGGCAGGCCAGGGAGATCCTCGAAACCGCCGCGCCGGAGCTGCGGGTGGCGCTGTCCAGCGAGGTCAACCCGGAGATCCGGGAGTACGAGCGGAGTTCCACCACCCTCGCGAACGTCTACGTGCAGCAGCTCGTCGAGGACTACCTCGCCGACCTGCGCGCCCGGCTCGGCCGCCTCGGGGTGCGCACCGATCCGCTGATCATGCTGTCCAACGGCGGCGTCGCGGCGATCGAGGTGGCGCGGCGGTTCCCCATCCGGATGCTGGAGTCGGGGCCCGCGGGCGGCGCGCTTGGCGCCGTCGCGTTCGGCCGGACCGCGCGGCGGCCCGACCAGCTGGCCTTCGACATGGGCGGCACCACCGCGAAGCTCTGCATGATCGAGCAGGACCGCCCGCTGATCACCCACGCCTTCGAGGTGGACCGGGTGTACCGGCTGCGCGCGGGTTCCGGGCTGCCGGTGCGCGCGCCGGTGCTCGACATGATCGAGATCGGCACCGGCGGCGGCTCGATCGCCCGCGTCGACCCGCTCGGCCTGATCACCGTCGGCCCCGACTCGGCGGGCTCGGAACCCGGGCCGGTGAGCTACGGGCGCGGCGGCACGCGGTGCACCGTCACCGACGCGGACGTCGTGCTCGGCTACCTCGACCCGGCGCGGTTCCTGGGCGGCGACATGCTGCTGGACGCGGCGGCCGCCGAGGCGGCGATCCGGGAGCAGGTCGCGGACCCGCTGGGCGTGTCCGTCCAGGAGGCGGCGTGGGGCATCCACACCACGGCGAACGAGAACATGGCCAACGCCGCCCGGGTGCACGCCATCGAACGCGGGCAGGACCCGGGCCGGCTGCCGCTGTTCGTCTCGGGCGGGAACGGGCCGCTGCACGGGCCGGGCGTGGCGCGGGCGCTCGGCTCGCCGTCGATGGTCGCGCCGCCGGCCGCCGGAGTGCTGAGCGCGCTGGGCTTCCTGTCCGCGCCGATGTCGATCGACATCGTCCGCTCCCGGCACGCGCTGCTCGGTGAGATCGGGCTCGACGAGGCGGCGGCACTGTTCGCGGAGATGGAGTGTGAGGGCGCCGAGGTGCTGACCGCGTCCGGCGTCGCGGCAGCCGACGTCGCCCACGAGCGGACGCTGGAGATGCGATTCGTCGGGCAGGGCAGCGAGATCGAGGTGCCGGTGCCGCCGCTGGGCGGCGACGGCTGGCGCGACGAGGTGCTGGCGAGCTTCCGGCGGCAGTACGCGCAGCGCTTCGGCACGGTCGCCCCGGCCGGCGTCGAGCCGGAGCTGCTCACCTGGCGGGTCACCGCGCGCGGTCCTGAGCCGGCCGCGCGGCTCGGCTTCGAATCCACTTCGGACGGTCGGGAAGCGCTGATCGGGCACCGCGACGCCTACTTCCCGTCGGACGGCTACGAGTCGATGCCGGTCTACGACCGGTACCGGCTGCGCGCCGGCGCCACGCTGACCGGGCCGGCGCTGGTGGAGGAGCGAGAAGCGACGCTGCTCGTCCCGCCCGGTGCGCGCTGCACCGTCGAAGCCGACAGCAGCATCTTCGTCGAGTTCGCCGTTGGAGGTTCCCGATGAGCCGCGTCGATCCGGTGCTGGTCGGCCTGGTCGCCAACCGGCTGCACTCGCTGCTCGACGAGCAGCAGGCCGCCCTGGTGCACACCGCGTTCAGCCCGGTGGTGCGCGAATCCCTGGACCTGGCCTGCGCCGTGTTCAACTCGGCGGGCGAGATGGTGGGGCAGTCCAGCGGCGGCACTCCCGGCCACATCAACGCGATGGCCACCGGGATGCGGCACATCGTCGCGGAGTACCCGCCCGAGGTCCTGGCCGACGGCGACGTGCTGATCACCAACGACCCGTGGATGACCTCGGGGCAGATCAACGACATCACGATCGCCACGCCGGTCTTCCGGGGCGGGGCGCTGATCGCGTGGTTCGCCAGCTGCTGCCACTCGCCGGACATCGGCGGCCGGATCCTGTCCGCGGCGGCCACCGAGGTCTTCGAGGAGGGGCTGCGGCTGCCGATCCTGAAGCTGCGGACGGCAGACGGTCCTAATAGGACGCTGGAGCGGTTGATCCGGGCCAACGTGCGGACGCCGAACGAGACGATGGGCGACATCTACGCGCAGGTGTCGGCCAACCAGGTCGGCATCCGCAGCCTCGGCCGGATGCTGGACGAATTCGGCCTCGACGGCATCGACGAGGTCGCCGCCGAGATCATGCTGCGCTCGGAGCAGGCGCTGCGCGCGGCCCTGCGGGAGATCCCGGATGGAACGTACTCGGCGAGCATGGACTCGGACGGCTTCGACGGCGACGCGATCCACCTGACGGTCGCGGTGACCGTCGACGGCGACGCCGTCCGCGTCGACTACTCGGGTTCCTCGCCGCAGTCCCCGCACGGCGTCAACGTGGTGCTCAACTACACCCGGGCGTACACGTCGTTCGCGATCAAGGCGGCGCTGGCGCCGGAGGTGCCGCACAACGCCGGGTCGTTCCGGCCGGTCGTGGTGGCCGCGCCGCGCGGCTCGGTGCTCAACTGCGTCGAGCCCGCGCCCGTCGCCTCCCGCCACCTGGTCGGGCATTTCCTGCCCAGCCTGCTCTTCGAGGCGCTCCGCCCGGCCGTGGTCGGCGGGCTGCCCGCGGTGAGCGCGGACGCCTTGTGGATGACGGTGTGGCGCGGCGGCGGCATCGACGAGCCGCGGCCGTTCACGCTGACGGTCTTCGGTGCGGGCGGGACCGGTGCGCGGCCGGACAAGGACGGCCTGAACACCACCGGTTTCCCGACCGGGGTGCGCGCCGCGCCGACCGAGGTGCTGGAAACCCTGACGCCGCTGGTGCAGTGGCGCCGGGAGTTGCGGCCGGATTCCGGTGGCGCGGGGCGGTTCCGCGGCGGCTTGGGCCAGGCGGTGGAGGTGTCGCGGCACGGGCCGCACGGCTGGACCGTCAACGCGAACATCGACCGCGTCGACTTCCCAGCGGTCGGCGCGGAGTCCGGATCTGCTGGCGCGGCAGGGGAATTCGTCGATGCGAGCACCGACCGGGAGCTGCCGCGCAAGCAGCTGGTCCGGCTCGGCGCCGATTCGCGGGTGCGGCTGCGCTTCCCGGGCGGAGGCGGCTACGGCCACCCGGAGGCTCGCCCGGTCGACCGCGTCCTCGACGACGTCGTCAACGGCTACGTGAGCATCGACGCCGCACGCGAGCTCTACGGCGTGGAGATCGAGTACACCGGCGACCCGGACGCGCTGGTGCGGCCGCCCGATTCCTACCGCGTTCGAAGCGCGACACCGCGCCGTTGACCCGGATGATGGGCGCCTTCGGGATTGCTCGACGGCGCCCGTCGCGCGCGGATCATCGGTCGCCGCGGCCGGGCTTCATGGTCTGCACGGAGAGCTGGTGCACCTTGTCGTTGGTGCAGCCGGTTTCGGCGTAGTCGAACTCGATGTACATCGACGCGGTTTCCTGCGGCGGGTAGATCCGCAGGCCGCGGACCGGCTCCGGCCGGCAGTTCTCGGGTTCGTAGTTCTCGACCGCCACGTACCCGATCACGGCGGAGGCCTGCTCGCCGGGCTCGAGGGTGATCGGCGGGCCCTTCTCGTCGACCCGGGAGGCAGCCGCGCCGACCTGGTGCCCGTCGTTGCCGCCGACGTAGGACACGCCCGGGAAGCCCTGGATCACGCACCGGTGGCCGCTGGTGTTGGTGAAGATCAGCGGGCGGTAGGCGGTGCCGGCCGCCGCGCCGCCCTTGCCGAACGACAGCTGGAGATCCGGGGCCTTGCAGAGCCCGTTGTCGGGCTGCTGATCCGGCCGCGCGGTCGTCGAGCCCACGGCCGGGGCCGTGGTCTCCGCGGGCGTGCCGGACTCGGTCGACTCGGCGGGGGCCGAGTTCGCGGGCGGATCCTGGATGACGGATCCCGGTCCGTCCGCGCTCGATCCGCCAGGACTGCAGGCGGCCAGCCCGACCGTCAACGCCGCCGCCGTGACCGCGAGAATCCTCGCTCGAATCATCGATCCAGCCTCTCCGTGCACCAATGTCGGCCGTAAGACGCGCCGTCGGCGGCGAGGTTGCCGGAGTTGTTCAACCTGTGATCATCGGGCGCCGAGGAGCCCAGCCACCAGCCCGCGGGCGTAGGCGGCGTCGAGACCGTTGGGGCGGAACAGGATGCGGTACATCATGGGCGCGACGACGTGGTCGATGACCGCTTCGGTGCCGGGTGCGTTCTCCCCGCGTCCGGTCGCTCGGGCGAGGATGACGTCGATCTGCTCGGCCGCGTAGGCCGAGCACTGACCGGCGTTGCTGCCGTCCGGGTCGCCGAGCAGCGCGTCGCGGATGTAGGCGCGGCCCGGGGGAGAGGCCATCTCCTCCAGGAACTGCTCGGCCCAGCCCGTCAGGTCGGCGGCCAGGTCGCCCCGGTCCTCCGGCGGCGACTCGGGGCGCAGCCGCTCGACCGCCACGTCCGACAGCAACTCCTGCAGGTCGCCCCAGCGGCGGTAGATCGTCGACGGCGTGACCCCGGCGCGGGAGGCGACCAGCGGAACCGTCAGCGCGTCCCGGCCCACCTCGGGTTCGAGGTCGCGCACGGCGGTGTGCACCGCTTCCTGGACACGGGCGCTGCGACCACCCGGACGCACCATCGGTTTACGACCCATGGCCCAACCTTAAAGCAAATTCCTAGCTTCTAGAGAATTTAGAAGGGGTTCGCGTAGCGGAACCTCAGACGCCGTCCGGACTCTGGGATCCCCGACGTCCAAACCGGGGTCGTCCTCGCCGGACGACGTCTGAGAACCCGCGGCGGTGCGCGCGCCGCAAACGGCTGACGCCGCTGATCGTCGCAGGTGCTCAGGCCGCCGGCGCGAGCTCGCGGGCGGGCTCGGTCTGCTCGTACGCGTGCCCCACCCGCAGGAGCACGTCCTCCGCGAAGGGCTTCCCGAGCAGCTGCATGCCGATCGGCATGCCCGCCCGATCGCGGCCGACCGGCACGGACAGCGCGGGCACCCCGGTGATGTTGGCGGGAGCCGACAGGCGCACGTAGGCGTCGGAGGCGCTCTCGCTCGTGCCGTCGGGCCAGGCGATCGGTTCCGCACCGGCCCGCACTGCGGTCACCGGCACCGTCGGGGCGGCGATCACGTCGACGTCGTCCATCATGCGCGCCCACGCCTGCCGCATCAGCGTCTGGGCGCGCTGGGCGCGCAGGTAGTCCGCGGCGGGCATCAGCGCGCCGGCTTCGAGGAGGATGCGGACATCGGCGTCGTAGGTGTCCGGGACCGTTCGCAGGGTCTGCTCGTGGTACGCGGTGGCTTCGGGAACCATCAGGCCCCAGTGCGTCGCCTGGATGTAGCGCGTCATCGGGATCTCGACCTCGACGGGCCGGGCGCCGAGGCTCGCGAGGCGGTCGACGGCCTGCCGGACCGCGGCCTCGACCTCGGGGGCGATCCGGTCGAAGTAGTAGTTCCGCGGCACGCCGACGCGCAGGCCGGTCAGGTCCGTTCCGGCGGGCGGCAGGTGGTTCGGGTCGCCGGGATCGCGCCCGGCGAGGACGGCCAGGACCAGGGCCGCGTCTTCGACGGTGCGCGTGATGGGGCCGACGTGGTCCAGGGACCAGGACAGCGACGTGACGCCGTGCCGGGGAACGAGGCCGTACGTCGGCTTGAGGCCGACCACCCCGTTCAGCGCGGCCGGCACCCGGATCGATCCGCCGGTGTCGGTGCCCAGGGCGAACGTCGCCGCTCCCGCCGCGACCGCGACGGCCGACCCGCCGCTGGAGCCGCCGGCGACTCGTTCCTGATCCCAGGCGTTGTTCGTCTGCGGCGTGATCAGCCCGTAGGCGAACTCGTGGGTGTGGGTCTTGCCGAGCAGCACGGCACCGGCCGCCGCCAGGCGCGTGGCGACCGCGCTGTCGGCCTCCGCGCGATGATCGGCCCGCACTCGGGAACTCGCCGTGGTCGCCGTGCCGGCGACGTCGATCAGATCTTTCAGGCCCATGGGAATCCCGCTCAGCGGGCCCTCGAATCGGCCGGCCGCGCGTGCTTCCTGCCGTGCCCGTTCCGCCGTCACCGCGACGTAGGCCCGCAGGCGCGGCTCGACCTGCTCGATGCGGTCGAGCACCGAGTCCACCAGTTCGACGGGCGATAGCCGCCCAGCCCGCATCGCCTCAGCGGCGGCCGCGACGGACAGTTCATACGGCTGCATCGTGCTGCTCCTCGTCTGCGCGGTGGGCGGGTGCGGTGTCGCCGAAGTCGAGCTCTCGCAGGATCGCGACGACGGAGTGGATGTGTTCGGCCGTGGCCGCGACCTCGGCGTGGCGGTCGGCCGCCAGTGGGAGCCCGGAGCGGGCGGCCCACCGGGCGGCTTCCGACGGCGTGAGTCCAGCAGACATGAGCGCGCTCTCCTGTCGGATAAAAGCTAACAGTTTGCTTTAGTTGACCATAGGGCCTATCGTTACTTAAAGCAAACGGATAGCTTTTAGTTGCGCGATCGGGCAGACGGAGGAGACGACGGAACATGAACGAACCCGCCGCAACGTGGACCGTGGGTGACGCGACCGTCCACCGCATCGACGAGGTCCTCCTGCCGCCCGCGACCGGGCCCTGGCTGCTGCCCGGCGCCACCGCGGACGTGGTCGCGCGGCGGGACTGGCTGCGCCCGGACTTCGCGGACCACGAGGGCGTCCTGCGCCTCGACAGCCACAGCTTCGCGCTCGTCGTGGACGGGCTGCGGGTCCTCGTCGACACCGGCATCGGCAACGGCAAGACCCGGGCGAACCCGGCGTGGCAGGACCTGCGGACGGACTACCTGGAGCGCCTCGCCGCCGCCGGATTCGCCCCGGACTCGGTCGACCTGGTCATCCTCACCCACCTGCACACCGACCACGTCGGCTGGAACACGCGCGACGCGCAAGGCGAATGGATCCCCACCTTCCCCCGCGCCCGCTACGTCGTCTCCCGCGCCGAGTGGGAGTTCTGGGCCGGATACGACATGGACGAGCCGCGGCGGCAGATGTTCCGCGACTCGGTGCACCCGGTCGAGGACGCGGGCCTGCTCGACCTGGTCGACGTCCCGGCCGAGGGCGCCGAAATCGCGCCCGGCCTGAGCCTGCTGCCCACTCCCGGGCACACGCCCGGCCACGTCGCCGTCCAGGTGACCAGCCGCGGCGAGACGGCGCTGATCACCGGCGACTGCGTCCACCACCCCGTCCAGCTCGCCGAGCCGGACATCGGGAGCTGCGTCGACATCGATCCCGAACAGGCCGAGGCCACGCGCCGATCGGTGCTCGCCGCGCTCGCCGGCACCGGAACCCTGGTGCTGGGCACCCACTTCCCGCCGCCCACCGCGGGCCGCGTGATCACCGACGGCGACGCCTACCGGCTGACGCCCGTCCCCGGCCGGGGCTAGGCGCTGCGCCGGAAGGTGCGGCGGTAGGCGGCGGGGCTGGTGCCGAGGCGTAGGCGCAGGTGTTTGCGCAGCGACGCCGCGGTGTTCAGGCCCGACTGCTCGGCCACCGCGTCGATCGGCAGATCCGTCGCCTCCAGCAGGTGGCGGGCGTGCTCGATTCGTTGCTGCAGCAGCCAATCCAGCGGGCTGGTGCCGGTTTCCTCCCGGAACCGGCGGGTGAAGGTCCGCACGCTCATCCCGGCGTGCGCCGCCACGTCGTCCAGGGTGAGCGGCTCGGCGAGCCGTTCGAGCAGCCACGCCCTCGTCGGCGCGGTGCCGGAGCCGCTGGTCTCCGGCACCGGCCGCTCGATGTACTGGGACTGGCCGCCGTCCCGCCACGGCGGCACGACGCAGGAACGGGCCGCGCGGTTGGCCACCTCGCTGCCGTGGTCGCGGCGGAGCACGTGCAGGCACAGGTCGATCCCGGCGGCCACGCCGGCCGAGGTCAGCACGTCGCCGTCGTCCACGAAAAGCACGTCCGGGTGCAGTTCCACCTGCGGGTAGAGCCGCCGGAAGCGCTCCACGTGCGCCCAGTGCGTGGTGGCCGGGCGGCCGTCGAGCAGGCCCGCCGCCGCGAGCACGAAGGCGCCGGTGCAGATCGACATGATCCGCGTGGTGCTGGGCAATCCGGCCAGGTAGTCGGTGAGTTCCGGCGACAGGCTGCCGTCGGTGCACGGCCCTTCGGCGTAGGTGCCCGGGATGATCAGCGTGTCCGGCGCGGTCAGGAAGTCCGGGCTGGCCCCGGGCAGGATTGAGAAGCCCTTGGTGGTGTGGATCGGGCCGCTGTCGATGCTGCAGACCTGGACGTCGTAGAGCGGCTCGCCGTCCTCACCGCGCGCGTTGGAGAAGAACTGCGAGGGGATCACCAGGTCGAAGCCGACGACCTCGGTGAGGCCCAGGACGGCGATTCGGTGCGGGCTGGTGGCCATGGCCGAATCTTCTCACATATTGTCTACCCGGCCACTGGTTTGGAGAGCCCGCTTCGGCGAGGCTTTCGATGTGATCAGTACTGGGACCGCGCGACGCGTCCACCCCGCCTGGTGGGTGGCGGGCGTCGCCTTCATCGCCCTGCTCGGGTCTGCCGCCTTCCGGTCGATGCCCGGCGTCTTCATGAATCCGCTGCACGACGAGTTCGGCTGGCCGCACAGCGTCATCTCGGCCGCCGTTTCGCTGAACCTCCTGCTCTACGGCCTGACCGCGCCGTTCGCGGCCGCGCTGATGGCGCGCTTCGGCATCCGCCGGGTCACCGTCGCGGCGCTGCTGCTCATCGCGGCCGGCAGCGGGCTGACGGTGTTCATGACCGCCGGCTGGCAGCTGATCGTGTGCTGGGGCCTCCTGGTGGGCTTGGGCACCGGGTCGATGGCGCTGGCGTTCGTGTCCACTGTGGTCGATCGGTGGTTCGTGCAGCGGCGCGGACTCGTCAGCGGCGTGCTGACCGCCGGCAGCGCGACCGGGCAGCTGATCTTCCTGCCGCTGGCGGCCGTGCTCGTCGAGAGCGACGGCTGGCGGTTCACGTCGCTGGTCATCGCCGGCACCGCGCTGCTGGTCGGCCTGCTGGTGCGGCTGGTGATGCGCGATCATCCCCGCGACGTCGGCGTCACCGCCTACGGCGCGACGGGCGACGAGCCGGAGCCGCAGCGCGACCGCGGCAACCCGGCCGCGATCGCGCTGCGCACCCTGCGCGATGCGGCCCGCAAGCCCGCTTTCTGGCTGCTGGCAGGCGGATTCGCGATCTGCGGCGCGAGCACCAACGGCCTGGTGAACACGCACTTCGTGCCCGCAGCGCACGACCACGGCATGCCGACCACGACCGCCGCCGGGCTGCTCGCGGTGATCGGCGTCTTCGACGTGGCCGGCACGGTGCTCTCCGGCTGGCTGACCGACAAGGTCAACCCGCGCCTGCTGCTCGCCGCCTACTACACGCTGCGCGGCCTGTCGCTGTTCGTGCTGCCGCAGCTGCTCGGCCCCTCGGTGGAGGCGAGCATGGTGCTGTTCGTGGTGTTCTACGGGCTGGACTGGGTGGCCACCGTGCCGCCGACCATGGCGCTGTGCCGGGAGCACTTCGGGCCCCGCGCCTCGGTGGTGTTCGGCTGGGTGTTCGCCTCGCACCAGATCGGCGCGGCGGCCATCGCCAGCATCGCGGGCGTGGTGCGCGACCAGTTCGGCGACTACGCCGCCGCCTGGTACGGCGCGGGCCTGCTGTGCCTGCTGGCGACGGCCTTCTCGGTGTCGATCCGGGTCGCCAAGCCGCGGCAGGAGCCGGAGCCGGTCACCACGGAGTCAGCGTCACGGTGATGGACTTCGGCGCGCCGTCCTGGATGTAGGAGGCGAAACCGGCCACGTCGTCGAAGGCGAAACCGTAGGCCTTGCCGTCCTCGGTGTTGGCGTGCATCACCTTGGCGAAGTGGTTGGTGACCTGGTGCTGGTAGAACGCGCCCGGATCGGTGCCGGGCTGGTCGGCGAGGTCCAGCAGGATCGAGCGGTTGAAGCCGGCGCCCAGGATGGCCGCCACCGGGCCGGTGATGCCGTCGTTCGGGGCGGCCAGCGCGCCGTCGCAGAACAGCACGTCCCTTGTGGACGGTCGGCCGATCGGCTGCACGCCGCCGTCGAAGTTGAAGGTGTCGCCGGAGATCTGGCCGGTGAAGATCCGGCCGTCGCCGGTGTTCACCTTCAGCTGGGCGCCCTGGTACTTGGCCCAGACCTCGTCGATGTAGGAGTCGTAGTAGGTGCCGGAGAACGCGCCGAGGTCGAGCCCGTGGCCCGGCGCGATCACCCGCAGGTCGTCCTGCCGCAGCCCGGCGAAGTCCGCGTTCTCGGTGACGCCGCTGAGGATCTTCTCGCGGCCGCCGGCGGCCACCGTGCCGGTGGTCTGGTCCTGCGCGCCCTGCAACCGGATCGACAGCGGCACGCTGAACATGTCGACCATCGTGGTGTTGCAGTACATCCCGTCGGGCTTGAGGGTGAATTCGACGGTGTCGTGCAGGATCGAGTGGTTCGGATCGGTGTCGACCCAGCCCGCCGGGTACTGCAACGCGGGCTTGCCGTCGCCGCCCGAGACGACCTTGAACTTCAGCTTCTCGCCGAGCGCGAAGTAGATCCGGCCGGACATGCTCGGCAGGTTCAGCGTGGTGTCGCCGCCGCCCTGCAGCGGGATGGCGTAGTCGGCGAAGCCGTCAGAACCGTTGTCGGACGGCGAAACCGGCGCCAGCTGCCCGTCCGGCGTGACCCGGCACTGCTCGCCGGAGTCGAGGTTCACGCCGACGACGTAGACCCAGATGGAGGCGTTGTCGAACTGACCGCTCTGGTTGACGATCGTCAGCGGTAGCGGGACGTCGGGGCGGCGCGGCCCGGCGAGGGCCGTGGGGACGGCGGCGAGGCCGCCGATGGCGGGGACGGCGAGAGCGGCGGCGGAGACGCCGCCGAGGAAGGATCGTCTGCTTAGCACGGCACATCCCTTCGGGGTGGGGGATAAGTTTGGAGCCACAACAATTGTGGGATCGGCTTCACCAGCCGCCAATACCCCGAAGCGCCGCCGAAGGCTGCCCGATCCGGCCCAGGCGACCGGTCAAAACCGGACAAGGGCTCGCGGGCTCGCCAATCCGCTCGGTGCAGCGGGTGTGAGGCGGTTCGGCTTCCCGGCGCCGGGTTGGCTAGCTTTGGTGGCGATGACGGAACAAATCGCGCGCAACGATTCCGAGCGCGGAGAACTCGTGCTGCTCCGCCGTGGCGAGGCACTGGAGCTCCGGGTCAACGGCGTTTTCGTGATGGACACCGTGCACACCGAGACCGAACGGCTGCTCGCCAGCGCCACCCTGCGGGCCGCCGCCCGAACCGACCGGGTGCTGGTCGGCGGCCTGGGATTGGGGTTCACGCTGCGGGAAGTGCTGGCGGATCCGCGGGTCCGGGAAGCGCACGTCGTCGAGATCGAGCCGGACCTGATCGACTGGCACCGGAGCGGGCTCGTCCCCGAAACCGCCGATGCGATCCACGACGACCGGGTGGTGTTCCGCGTCGGCGACGTGGCCGAGGTGCTCGACGCCCAACCGCCGGGCAGCTTCGACGTCCTGCTGCTCGATGTGGACAACGGCCCGGATTTCCTTGTCTACGACGGCAATTCCGCGCTCTACCGAGCCGAGTTCCTGAGCCGCTGCAAGGAAAAGCTCGCCCCGGAAGGAACCGTGGCGATCTGGTCGGCCGACACCGCCCCGGACCTCAGCGCCGCCATGCGCGAGGTCTTCGGGAACTGCGAGGAAATCCCGATCCCGGTGACTCTGGGCCAGCAGGAGACGACCTACCACCTGTTCCTGGGCCGACGCGCTCGTGAGTGATCGTTCCGGTTCTTACCGGAGTGAACACTCACGAAAGCAGGTCGAGCTCCAGCAGGCTGGGCTCCAGGACACCCTCCAGCACCAGCAGCCGCCGCTTGGCCTCCAGCCCGGGGCCGAACCCGCCGAGCCCGCCGCCGCTGGCCAGCACCCGGTGGCACGGCACGAGCAACGGCACCGGATTGCTGCCCATGATCGTGCCGACCGCGCGCGAGGCCTCCGGCCGCCCGGACAGCTCCGCCAGCTGCTTGTAGCTCACCGTCTCGCCGAACGGCACCAGCTCCCGCAACGTGCGCAGCACGTGCAGCCGCAGCCCCTCCAGCGGCGCCCACGCGATCGGCACGTCGAATTCCCGGCGCCCGCGCGAGAAGTACTCGCCGAGCTGCCGCGCGGCCTCGGCCGCGACGCCGGTGTCTCGGCTGAGCTCGGCGCCGTCGAACTCGCCGAGCACCCGGTCCGGCCCGGCGAAGGCGACCCGGCACACCCCGGCGGCGGCCGCGACGACCGTCAGCTCCCCGACGGGACTGGCGAACGCGCTCCACGTCAGCGACATGCCGGGAGCGTAGCGCCCTGCACCGACGAGCCGGGCCGCGCAAGCTCGTGGCGGCTTCCCGCCGACGTTCGCGTGACCAGGCCCGTTCGCCGCGACGCGAGTTAGGCTCCGAAACATGTCCGAAACGCACGCCCACCGACGCCACGCCCTCCGCAACCACCTGCACGAGCAGGAATTGGACGCGATGTTGGTGACAGATCTGCTCAACATCCGCTACCTGACCGGCTTCACCGGATCCAACGCGGCGCTGGTGGTGCACGCCGCCGACGAGCCGGGAACCGAGCCGCGGACGGTGTTCTGCACCGACGGCCGGTACCTGATCCAGGCCGAGGCGCAGGTGCCGGATCTGGCGCGGGTCATCGAGCGGGCGAGCGATCTGGCGCTGGCCGAGCGAATCGGGGCCGACGCCGCCGGGCACGCCCGCGTCGGCTTCGAAAGCCAGCACGTCACCGTCGACGGCCGCGACGTGCTCGCCGCCGCGGCGGGCAAGGCGGAGCTGGTGCGCGCGCCGGGCCTCGTCGAGCAGCTGCGGCTGTTCAAGGACGAGACCGAGATCGACGCGCTGCGGATGGCCTGCGCGGCCGCCGACCGGGCGCTGGCCGACCTCATCGCGCACGGCGGGCTGCGCCCCGGCCGCACCGAGCTGGAGGTGGCCCGCGAACTGGAGACCCGGATGCTCGACCACGGCGCGGCCGGACCGTCGTTCGAGACGATCATCGCCGCCGGGACGAACTCCGCGGTGCCGCACCACCGGCCCACCGACGCGGTGCTGGCGGCCGGCGACTTCGTGAAGATGGACTTCGGTGCCCTCGTCGACGGCTACCACTCGGACATGACCCGGACCGTGGTGCTCGGCAAGGCGTCGGACTGGCAGCGCGAGATCTACGAGCTGGTGCGCGCCTCGCAGGCGGCCGGCCGGGCGGCGCTCGCCATCGACACCGATGTGAAGGCCGTGGACACCGCGGCCCGCAAGGTGATCGAGGACGCGGGCTACGGCGAGCAGTTCCTGCACGGCCTCGGACACGGCGTCGGCCTCGAGATCCACGAGGCACCGGCGTTGTCGCAGCGGGGGGACGGTAGAATCGGCGCCGGGATGGCGGTCACCGTCGAGCCTGGCGTCTACCTGGCAGGGCAGGGCGGGGTCCGCATCGAGGACACGCTGGTCGTGCGTCCCAGCACACCGGAGCTCCTCACCTTGACGACGAAGGAGCTCGTCGAAGTCTGACGCACCGAGGTGCGCCGGTACGCCGGAATCCGGTTCGCGTTGCAGATGTAACACGCCCAAGCCATCACCACAGGAGAGACCCCCACCGTGGCATCCACGAACGACCTGAAGAACGGACTGGTGCTCAACATCGACGGCCAGTTGTGGACCGTCGTGAACTTCCAGCACGTCAAGCCCGGCAAGGGCGGCGCCTTCGTGCGCACCACCCTGAAGAACGTGCTCTCCGGCAAGGTCGTGGACAGGACCTTCAACGCCGGCGTCAAGGTGGACACCGCGAACGTCGACCGCCGCGAGATGACCTACCTCTACAACGACGGCACCGACTACGTGTTCATGGACCCCGACACCTACGACCAGGTCAACATCTCGGCCGACGTCGTCGGGGACGCCGCGAACTACATGCTGGAGAACAGCGCCGTCGTCGTGGCCCGCCACGACGAAGCACCGCTGTACGTCGAGCTGCCCGCCTCGGTCGAGCTGGTCGTATCGCACACCGACCCGGGCCTGCAGGGCGACCGCTCCACCGGTGGCACCAAGCCCGCGACCTTGGAGACCGGTGCGGAGATCCAGGTGCCGCTGTTCCTCAACATCGGTGACAAGGTGAAGGTCGACCCGCGCGACGGCCGGTACCTCAGCCGCGTCAGCAGCAAATGATCGCCTGCCCGTCCGCCGCGGCATTCGGTCCGGCCGGAAAGAGGGTGTGAGGTGGGTTCTCGGAGCAAGGCACGCAAGCGTGCCGTGGACTTCCTCTACGAGGCCGATCAGCGCGACATCGACGCTGTGACGCTGCTGGCCGATCGGGTCGGCTCGCCGGAGGTTCCGCCGGTCGGCGACTACACGATCGCCCTGGTCGAGGGCGTGACCGCGAACCGGGAGCGGATCGACGAGGTGCTCACGCAGCACGCCGAGGGCTGGTCGCTGGGGCGGATGCCCGCGGTGGACCGCTCGGTGCTGCGGCTGGGCCTGTACGAGCTGCTGTGGAGCGACGACGTGCCGCCGGCGGTGGCCATCGACGAGGCCGTGGAGCTGGTCAAGGCGCTGTCCACGGACGACTCGCCGCGCTTCGTCAACGGCGTGCTGGGCCGCATCGCGGGCATCGGCGACCGCCTCCGCAAGTCGGTCCGCCCGGAGCAGACCGCGGCGGAGTAGCCCGAACGAGTTACAAAACGAGGGGCGTCCCCGGCCAGGCGACTTGGCCGGGGGCGCCCCTCGCTATTTCCACGCCGCCGAACGGGTGACGGGCGTCGTCGCCCGGCCACCCGCCGGACCCGGAAAACGAAGGGGCACCCGTTGCGGCCATTGGTCGCGGTGGGTGCCCCGTCACGTGCCCGGCCCACTCGAACGGGTGGGCCGGGTGTGGTGTCACTCCTCCCGGGCTGGGCGGGCTTCCGGGGGAAGCACACCCCAGTCGATGAGCTGCTCGGTGAGCTCGCCTGGCGTCATGTCGTAGATGATGGCCAGGGATCGCAGGTCCTCGGTGCGGATGGACAGCACCTTGCCGTTGTAGTCACCGCGCTGGCTCTGGATGGTGGCCGCGTAGCGGGCCAGCGGGCCCACCTTCTCCGCAGGTAGTTGCTGCAACCGCTCCAGGTTGATCACAACCTTGGTGGCGGGTTCGGCGCCGGAGGGCACCCGGCCTTCGGGAAGCAGTTCAGCGACTGGAACACCGTAGAAGTCGGCCAGTTCGGCCAGCTTCTGCACGGTCACCGCACGGTCGCCTCGCTCATAGGACCCGACGACCACGGCCTTCCACCGCCCGCCAGACTTCTGCTCGACGCCGTGCAGCGACAGGCCCTGCTGCTGGCGGATAGCGCGGAGCTTGCTGCCCAGCGCCTTGGCGTAGTCGCCCATGTGGCGTTTCTCCGTTCGTTCGCCCCGTCAGCCGATAACGGCGACCGGGGAGCAAAGCTCAGATCGATACGGAGAGTAATGTTCGCTCGCGAGCGTCACCAGGTCAAGTTGGTCTTTGCTGGCAATGCGGCGAACACCACCACACCACCCGGACGATTGACCTCGCAGCGCTGATAGCGTACAAGGCAGCCCAGCAGTCGGCAGTGGTTTCCGAGCCCAAGACTGCGGGGCAGGTCACACACCATCCTTTAAGGACCCGTCCCGTGAGGCGGGGAAGGAGGTCGCACCGTGGCGTCACGCCAACCGGCGGACGCGACGGATCCGGTCGGGCAGCGAGAGCTGCTTTCGGCCGGTGACGTTGCGCGCACGATAGCCCGGATCGCCCATCAGATCATCGAGAAGACCGCGCTGGACACTGGAAGCAGCGACGTGGTGCTGCTGGGCATCCCGACGAGGGGAACCTCGCTCGCCCAGCGGCTGGCCGCGAAGATCAGCGAGTTCAGCGGCGTGACGGTGCCCACCGGCATCCTCGACATCACGCTCTACCGCGACGACCTGCGGCACCGCCCGAACCGCCCGCTGGAGCCCACCAGCCTGCCCGTGCAGGGCATCGACAACGCGCTGGTCGTGCTCGTCGACGACGTGCTGTTCTCCGGCCGCACCGTGCGGGCCGCCCTCGACGCCCTGCGCGACCAGGGCCGGCCGCGGGCGGTGCAGCTGGCGGTGCTGGTCGACCGTGGGCACCGCGAGCTGCCGATCCGCGCCGACTACGTCGGCAAGAACGTCCCCACCTCGCGTTCCGAGGACGTCGCAGTCCAGCTCGCCGAGACCGACGGCACCGACGGCGTGGTGCTGCGCCGCTCGGACGTGCCGCAGGCCGAGGAGGTCGAGTGATGCGTCACCTGCTGTCCACCGAAGGTCTGGACGCCGCCACCGCGACGAGCGTGCTCGACACCGCCGACACCCTGAAGCAGACGCTGCTGGGGCGCGAGGTGAAGAAGCTGCCGACGCTGCGCGGCCGGACCGTGGTGACCCTGTTCTACGAGAACTCCACGCGCACCCGGGTGTCCTTCGAGGTCGCCGGGAAGTGGATGAGCGCCGACGTGATCAACGTCTCGACCAGCAGTTCTTCGGTGAACAAGGGCGAGTCGCTGCGCGACACCGCGCTGACGCTGGCCGCCGCCGGGGCCGACTGCGTGATCATCCGGCACCCCGCCTCAGGCGCGGCGCACCGGCTGGCTGGCTGGCTGGACGAGGTCGGCACCCAGATCGTCAACGCCGGCGACGGCATGCACGAGCACCCCACCCAGGCGCTGCTGGACGCCGCGACGCTGCGGGAGCGGCTGGGCGAACTGGCCGGGCGCCGCATCGCCATCGTCGGCGACCTGATGCACAGCCGGGTGGCGCGCTCGAACGCGCACCTGCTGCGCACCCTGGGCGCCGAGGTGGTGCTGGTCGCGCCGCCGACGCTGGTGCCCGCCGGGGCGCAGCAGTGGGGCGCGGAGGTGCGCCATGAGCTGGACCCGGAGCTGCCGAAGCTGGACGCGGTGATGATGCTGCGGGTCCAGGCCGAGCGGATGCACGGCGGTTTCTTCCCGTCGGCGCGCGAGTACTCGATCGCCTACGGACTCAACGAGGCGCGGCTGGGCAGGCTGCCCGAGCACGCGGTGGTCCTGCACCCCGGCCCGATGCTGCGCGGCATGGAGATCGCGCCGGCCGTGGCCGATTCGCCGCGCGCCGCCATCACCCAGCAGGTCAGCAATGGCGTGCACGTGCGGATGGCGGTGCTCTACCACCTGCTCGCCGGAGAGGAGCTCGCGGCATGAGTCGCCCTGTGTCAACCCCGGTTCTGCCCAACCGCACCTCAGGGGACCGTGACGCAACCCAGCCACAAGAAACCGCGAAACGCGGGATTGATCCCGGACGCAACCACAACTGTGAATCGCGGAGAGGCGGAACGGGCATGAGTAGCCCTGTGTCAACCTCAGTCCTCCTCAACCGCACCCCAGGGGACCGTGACGCAACCCAGCCACAAGAAACCACGCAACGGGAGATTGGGCTGAACGCAACCACCACTGTGAATCGCGGAGAGGCGGACCAGTCATGAGCCGGGTGCTGCTTAAGGACGTCCGCCCGTACGGCGAGGGCGATCCGGTGGACGTGCTGATCGACGGCCAGGTGATCGCCGAGATCGGCCCTGGTCTCAAGTCGGATCCCGCTGCGGATGTCGACGAGATCGTGCACGGCGGCGGGGCCGTGGTGCTGCCGGGCTTCGTGGACCTGCACACGCACCTGCGGGAGCCGGGCCGGGAGGACGCCGAGACCGTCGAGACCGGTTCGATGGCCGCCGCGCTCGGCGGCTACACCGCGGTCTTCGCGATGGCCAACACCGATCCGGTCGCCGACAACGCGGTGATCGTCGAGCACGTGTGGCGGCGCGGCCGCGAGGTCGGCCTGGTCGACGTGCACCCGGTGGGCGCGGTGACGGTGGGGCTCAAGGGCGAGAAGCTCGCCGAGCTGGGCACCATGCGCCGCAGCATCGCCGAGGTCCGGGTGTTCTCCGACGACGGCCACTGCGTGCACGACCCGCTGATCATGCGCCGCGCGCTGGAGTACACGAAGTCCTTCGGCGGCGTGGTCGCGCAGCACGCCGAGGAGCCGCGGCTGACCGTGGGCGCGCAGGCGCACGAGGGCGCGAACGCCGCCCGGCTGGGCCTCGCAGGCTGGCCCGCGCCGGCCGAGGAAGCGATCGTGGCGCGCGACTGCCTGCTCGCCGGGCACACCGGCGGCACGCTGCACATCTGCCACGTCTCCACCGAGGGCACCGCCGAGATCCTGCGCTGGTGGAAGTCGCGCGAGTCGTCCGGGCAGGTTTCGGCCGAGGTCACGCCGCACCACCTGCTGCTGACCGACGACCGGCTGGAGACCTACGACCCGGTGAACAAGGTCAACCCGCCGCTGCGCACCGACGCCGACGTGCTGGCGCTGCGCCAGGCGCTGGCCGACGGCACCGTGGACTGCGTGGCGACCGACCACGCGCCGCACGCCGCGCAGGACAAGGACTGCGAGTGGTCCGCTGCGAAGCCCGGCATGCTCGGCCTGCAGACCGCGCTCGGCATCGTCGTGCAGACGATGGTGCGCTCCGGCCTGCTGGACTGGCGCGGCGTGGCGCGGGTGATGAGCGAGCGGCCCGCCGAGATCGCCGGGCTGACCGACCAGGGCCGGCCGGTCGCCGCGGGCGAACCGGCGAACCTGGTGCTGGTCGACCCGGACACCGAGTGGACGGTGCGCGGCGCGGAGCTGGCCAGCCTCGGCGAGAACTCGCCGTTCGAGGGCATGCGGCTGCCCGGCCGCGTGGTCGCGACGCTGCTGCGCGGGCGGCTCACCGCGCACGAGGGCAAGGTGACGCGCTGATGGAACGGTTCCTGTGGGTGCTGGGGATGGCCGCGCTGGTCGCCCTGGTCTTCTTCGGGATGTGGCGGGGCTGGAGAAACCGGGCCCGTCGGCAGGCCGCCGAGCTGCCGGACTTCCCGGCGCCGCCGGCCGAGCCGGGCGAGGAGCTGCTGCCCGCCGCGACCGGCATGTACGTGGGCACCACGAAGGCGACCGACTGGCAGGACCGCATCGCGGTCGGCGACATCGGGCACCGCGCCAACGGCACCGCGCACCTGCACGCCTCGGGCCTGCTGCTGCGACGAACCGGGGCCAGCGACCTGTGGATCCCGGCGGAGTCCATCGTGGACAGTCGCCTGGATCACAAGCTGGCCAACAAGGTGGTGCCCGGCGCCGGCCTGGTCGTGGTGACCTGGCGGCTGGGTGAGCAGCTGCTGGACACCGGGTTCCGCGGCGACGACAAGACAACGCAGACCGAGTGGGTCGAGGCGGTCCGGGCGCTGGCGCCCGCTGAGGAGGTCGTGAGTGAACAGCCGGGCTCCAGCACGGTTTCGCACTCACGACCCGGAAGCGACCACTTGCCCGAGACGACCCGCGACTCCGACGAGTCGCGGCAGGAGGAGAAATGAGCGACCACATCCCGGCCGCACTGGTGCTCGAGGATGGCCGGATCTTCCGCGGGGAGGCCTACGGCAAGGTGGGCCGCACCCTAGGTGAGGTCGTGTTCACCACCGGCATGACCGGCTACCAGGAGACCCTGACCGATCCCTCGTACCACCGCCAGATCGTGGTGCAGACCGCGCCGCAGATCGGCAACACCGGCTGGAACGACGAGGACGACGAGTCCAAGCAGATCTGGGTCGCCGGCTACGCCGTCCGCGATCCCGCCCGCATCCCGTCGAACTGGCGCTCCCGCCGGTCGCTGGTCGAGGAGCTGGAGCGGCAGGACATCGTCGGCATCGCCGGGATCGACACCCGCACCCTGACCCGGCACGTCCGCGAGCTGGGCGCGATGCGCGGCGGCATCTTCTCCGGGCCGGAACTAGGTTCCGACGACGAGATGATCGCCGCGGTCAAGGCGAGCACCGAGATGGTCGGCGCCTCGCTGGCCGGCGACGTCACCACCGCCGAGCCCTACGTCGTGCCGGCCGTCGGCGCGAAGCGGTTCACCGTGGCAGCGCTCGACCTGGGCATCAAGTCCAACACGCCGCGGATGATGGCCGAGCGCGGCATCGAGGTCCACGTGCTGCCGCTGGCGTCCACGCTCGACGAGGTGCTGTCGGTCAAGCCGGACGGGCTGTTCCTGTCCAACGGCCCCGGCGACCCGGCCACCACCGACCGGCAGGTCGAGCTGACCCGCCAGGCCCTGGACCGCAAGCTGCCGCTGTTCGGCATCTGCTTCGGCAACCAGATCCTCGGCCGCGCGCTCGGCCGCGGCACCTACAAGCTGCGCTACGGGCACCGGGGCATCAACATCCCGGTGATCGACGTCGAGACCGGCCAGGTCGCGATCACCGCGCAGAACCACGGCTTCGCCGTCGAGGGCGAGCCGGGCGAGCGGTTCGACACCGACTTCGGCCGCGCGATGGTCAGCCACCACTGCGCCAACGACGGCGCGGTCGAGGGCCTGCGGCTGCTCGACGGCCCGGCGTTCAGCGTCCAGTACCACCCCGAGGCGGCGGCGGGCCCGCACGACGCCGCGCCGCTGTTCGACAAGTTCGTTGACCTGATGACGGAGACGGTTCGGTCATGAATAGCGCTACGTCAAATCGAGTCGTGCGTAACGGCACCTCAGGGGACCGTGGCGCAAAGCGCCCAGAGGAAACCTCGGAACGAGAGATGCCTCGATACGCAACCACATCTGTGAATCGCGGAGAGGCGGTACTGCGCTGATGCCGAAGAGGACCGATATCAAGCACGTACTCGTCATCGGTTCCGGGCCGATCGTGATCGGTCAGGCGTGCGAGTTCGACTACTCCGGTACGCAGGCGTGCCGGGTGCTGCGCGAAGAGGGCATCCGGGTCTCGCTGGTGAACTCGAACCCGGCGACGATCATGACGGACCCGGAGTTCGCCGATGCGACCTACATCGAGCCGATCACCCCGGAGTTCGTGGAGAAGGTGATCGACGCCGAGCGGCCGGACGCGATCCTGGCCACCCTCGGCGGGCAGACCGCGCTGAACACCGCGGTCGCGCTGCACGAGCGCGGGGTGCTGGCGAAGTACGGCGTGGAGCTGATCGGCGCCGACTTCGAGGCGATCCAGCGCGGCGAGGACCGGCAGCGGTTCAAGGACATCGTGCGCACCGTCGGCGGCGAGGTGCCGGAGTCGGCGGTGTGCAAGTCGATGGACGACGTGCGCGCGTTCGTCGCCGAGCGCGGCCTGCCGGTGGTGATCCGGCCCAGCTTCACCATGGGCGGCCTGGGTTCGGGCATGGCGCACACCGAGGAAGACCTGGAACGGATGGCCTCCTTCGGGCTGTCCGAGAGCCCGGTGCACGAGGTGCTGATCGAGGAGAGCGTCCTCGGTTGGAAGGAGTACGAGCTCGAGCTGATGCGCGACCACGCCGACAACGTGGTGGTCATCTGCTCGATCGAGAACATCGACGCGATGGGCGTGCACACCGGTGACTCGGTGACGGTGGCGCCGTCGATGACGCTGACCGACCGCGAGTACCAGCACATGCGCAACGTGGGCATCGCGGTGCTGCGCGAGGTCGGGGTGGACACCGGCGGCTGCAACATCCAGTTCGCCATCCACCCGGACACCGGCCGGATGGTGGTCATCGAGATGAACCCGCGGGTGTCGCGGTCCTCGGCGCTGGCGTCGAAGGCCACCGGCTTCCCGATCGCCAAGATCGCCGCGAAGCTGGCCGTGGGCTACACGCTGGACGAGATCCAGAACGACATCACCGGCGAGACCCCGGCGAGCTTCGAGCCGACGCTGGACTACGTGGTGGTGAAGGTGCCGCGGTTCGCCTTCGAGAAGTTCCCGGGCGCGGACCAGGAGCTGACCACGACGATGAAGAGCGTCGGCGAGGCGATGGCGGTGGGCCGCAGCTTCTCCGAGGCGCTGGGCAAGGCGCTGCGCTCGATGGAGACGAAGGCGGCCGGTTTCTGGACCAAGGCCGACCCGGAAGGCGTCACCGTCGAGTCCACCCTGGACGAATTGCGCACGCCGCACGACGGACGTCTGTACACAGTGGAGCGCGCGCTGCGGCTGGGCGCTTCGATCGAGCAGGTGCACGAGGCCTCGGGCATCGACCCGTGGTTCATCGACCAGATCGCGGCGTGGGTCGAGCTGCGCGGCGAGCTGGTCGAGGCGCCGGTGCTGGACGCGGCGCTGCTGCGGCGCGCGAAGCGGGCGGGGGTGTCGGACCGGCAGATCGCCGCGCTGCGGCCGGAACTCGCCGGCGAGGACGGCGTTCGCGAGTTGCGGCACCGGCTGGGCGTGCGACCGGTGTACAAGACGGTCGACACCTGCGCGGCGGAGTTCGCGGCCCGGACGCCGTACCACTACTCGGCTTACGAGTCCGACCCGGCGGCCGAGTCGGAGGTCGCCGAGCAGCGCGAGCGGCCGAAGGTGATCATCCTGGGCTCCGGCCCGAACCGCATCGGCCAGGGCATCGAGTTCGACTACTCCTGCGTGCACGCCGCGATGGCGCTGCGGGACGCCGGGTACGAGACCGTGATGGTCAACTGCAACCCGGAGACGGTCTCGACCGACTACGACACCTCGGACCGGCTGTACTTCGAGCCGCTGACCTTCGAGGACGTCCTGGAGGTCGTGCACTCCGAGCAGCAGTCCGGCACCGTGGCGGGCGTGATCGTGCAGCTCGGCGGCCAGACCCCGCTGGGCCTGGCGAAGCGGCTGGCCGACGCCGGGGTGCCGATCGTGGGCACGCCGCCGGAGGCGATCCACCTGGCCGAGGACCGCGGCGCGTTCGGCGACGTGCTCGCCGGGGCGGGCCTGCCCGCGCCGAAGTACGGCACCGCGACGTCGTTCGAGGGCGCCAAGCGGATCGCCGACGAGATCGGCTACCCGGTGCTGGTGCGGCCGTCCTACGTGCTCGGCGGCCGGGGCATGGAGATCGTCTACGACGAGGCGTCGCTGGAGGGCTACATCGCCCGCGCCACCGAGGTCACGCCGGAACACCCGGTGCTGGTGGACAACTTCCTCGACGACGCGATCGAGATCGACGTGGACGCGCTCTGCGACGGCACCGACGTCTACCTCGCCGGCGTGATGGAGCACATCGAGGAGGCCGGCATCCACTCCGGCGACTCGGCGTGCGCGCTGCCGCCGATCACGTTGGGGCGCCAGGACATCGAGCAGGTGCGCAAGTCCACTGAGGCCATCGCGCAGGGCATCGGCGTGCACGGTCTGCTGAACGTGCAGTACGCGCTCAAGGACGACGTGCTGTACGTGCTGGAGGCCAACCCGCGCGCCTCGCGGACGGTGCCGTTCGTGTCGAAGGCGACCGCCGCGCCGCTGGCCAAGGCGGCGGCCCGGATCATGCTCGGCGCCAAGATCGCGGACCTGCGCGCGGAAGGCCTGCTGCCCGCGGAGGGCGACGGCGCGGACCTGCCGATAGACGCGCCGGTCGCGGTGAAGGAAGCCGTGCTGCCGTTCCACCGGTTCCGCACCCGCGAGGGCGTCGGGGTGGATTCGCTGCTCGGGCCGGAGATGAAGTCCACCGGCGAGGTGATGGGCATTGACGTCTCCTTCGGGCAGGCCTTCGCCAAGTCGCAGGCCGGCGCGTACGGTTCGCTGCCGACCTCGGGCCGGGTGTTCGTGTCGGTGGCGAACAAGGACAAGCGCGCCCTGGTGTTCCCGGTCAAGCGGCTGGCGGACCTCGGGTTCGAGATCCTGGCCACCAGCGGCACCGCGGAGGTGTTGCGCCGCAACGGGATTCCGTCGACCTTGGTGCGCAAGCACACCGAGAAGGACGGCCCGGAGCGCGACATCGTCGATCTGATCAAGGCCGGCGAGATCGAGATGGTGATCAACACCCCGTACGGCAACCCGGGCCCGCGCGTGGACGGCTACGAGATCCGCACCGCGGCGGTGTCCCGCGACATCCCCTGCATCACGACGGTGCAGGGCGCGGCGGCGGCGGTGCAGGGCATCGAAGCCGCCATCCAGGGCAACATCGGCGTCCGGCCCCTGCAGGCGCTGCAGGCGGCCCTGCGGGAGGGCGGTGAGCAGAGCAATGACTGATCCGCTGCGGGCGGGCTTCGGTCGGCGGCTGGCGGAGTCGGTGCAGGCGCGCGGTGCGCTGTGCGTCGGCATCGACCCGCATCCGTCGCTGCTGCACGCCTGGGACCTCGACGAAAACCCGCAGTCGCTGGAGCGGTTCGCGATGACCGCGGTGGAGGCGCTGGCCGGCGAGGTCGCGGTGCTCAAACCGCAGTCGGCGTTCTTCGAGGTGTACGGCTCGGCGGGAATCGCGGTGCTGGAGAAGACGATCCGGGAGGCGCAGCAGGCCGGCGCGCTGGTGCTGCTGGACATCAAGCGCGGCGACATCGGCTCCACGATGACGGCGTACGCGATGGCCTACCTGGACGAGCACGCGCCGCTGGCGGCGGATGCGATCACGGTGTCGCCGTACCTCGGCTACGGCTCGCTCGCACCGGCCATCGGCATCGCGGAGCAGACGGGGCGCGGGGTGTTCGTGCTGGCGCGGACGTCCAACCCGGAGGGCGCGGGCCTGCAGCAGTCGATCCACGGCAGCGGCGACTCGGTCGCCCAGTACATTGTGGACTCGGCGGCGGAGAGCAACGCGGGAGCGGAGCCGATGGGGCACGTCGGGGTGGTGGCGGGAGCCACGATCCGCCCGGACGAGCTGGACTTCTCCCGCCTCAACGGCCCGATCCTGGCCCCGGGCCTGGGAGCCCAGGGAGCGACGGTGCAGGGCCTGCGGGCGGTGTTCGGCGCGGCGCTGCCGAACGTCCTCCCGGCGACGGCCCGCGACGTCCTCCGCCACGGCCCGACGGTCGACGGCCTCCGCGCGGCGGCCCACAAGATCCGCGACGAGGTGACCGGCCTCCTCCAGGGCTGAATTCCCGAGCGAGGGGCATCCTCGGCCGAGCCGGCCGAAGATGCCCCTCGCTTTGCGTTGGCGGCAAAGGGTGTCTGGTACGAAGTTCACGTGCATCCCGCAACGAATGGCGCCGTCGCGCAGAAGAAACCGCCTCGCGTGCTGCGCTGGATCATCGTCCTCCTGCTGCTCTGGCTGGTCACCGGCGGTTATTTCCTGGTTTCCACCGGGGCCGCGATCTGGGCCGGGGGCACCGGCAAGGGCGCGGCCACGGCCAGCCCGGTCGCGCACGTGGAGCTGGAGCAGGGGCAGCCGTTCGGCCTCGCCGCCCACCGGGACGAGTACGTGAGGTGCCAGGTGATCCCGGAGTCCGGCGAGGCGCGCGAGTTCATCCCCGACCGCCCGGCCAACAGCGTTCGCAGCTCGCGGCTGCCGCGGCCGGAACCCGCGTGGTTCTCCGGCGCCGCCGAGGTCCGCTGCACGGGGCCCACGTCGGTGCTCCTGCCGGAGCGCTACGACAAGACCGGGCTGAACGTTCTGATGGGTCTGATGACCGCGTCCAGCCTCATGATCGTGGTGGTGCTCGCGCAAATTGCGCGCCGTGTCCGTTTCAGCAACAGATTGCACGCCCGCGGCTGATTTGCTCGCGGGAACGGATTTCCGAACGACGCTAGGCGTGGTGGACGGTCGGATAGTCTCGAACCAACGGACCGGAAGCTAAGGGGACAGACGGTGAGCAGCGCGTCTGAGCGCATCCAGGAAATGATGCGCAAGTTCGAGGAGCAGGCGCAGAAGGCGTCGGAACTGCAGTCCGCGATGCAGGGCATGCAGGGCACGGCGAGCAGTCCGGACCGGTCGGTGACGGTGACCGTGGCTCCGTCGGGAGCAGTGCTGGACCTGCGCTTGGCGCCGAACGCGGTTCGCCAGTCGGCCAACGACCTGCAGCAGCAGATCATGGCGACCATCCGCCAGGCGACGTCGAGCGCGGCGGAACAGATGAACGAAGCGGTGGCACCGATCCTCGGCGACCAGTTCGACAAGTTCCAGGAAGCGTTCAACGTCGAAGGCGTGGCGATCAAACCGACCGCGGGAGACGAAACGCCCGAGCCGGAGAGCCCCACGCCACCGCCCGCGGCGCACCGCGCGCCGCCGGCGAGCCCGGCAACGCCGCAGCGCCCGCCGCAGCGCAGCGCGGGCTACGACGATGACGACTTCTCCTCGGGCTCCTTCCTGCGCTGAGGGAGATCGTCTTGACGCTGGGCACGCCAACCGGTCGCGGTTGGCGTGCTTGCTTTGTCTGCGAGGGTCGAGGGTTCGCGGCTTCGCCGCAGTGTGCCGTGGTTTCGGGTGTGCCGGCCTTGCGCAATGGCAGTCGGCCGGCCGTGAAATCGGCGATGGAGATCCGATTTTGGTTTCTCCTGTCGCATGGGCTCGGGTTTTGGAGTTCGGCTTCGGCGAAAATGTGAGCGGCGGCACGTGGGCGGTGTCAATGCGAGGGCCGAGGGCAATGGTTGGCCGCTATGAGGCGCGGCACCGAGGAGGAATGCGAAGTTCGTCGCAAACTCGGGCGTTTCCGCGGTGACCGGAGTTCTTCGGCGGCTTCCCGAGCGCTTCATCATCAAGAGCGGGAGCGCGGGCGGTGCCAGGTTTGCCCGGAATGACTTCGTCGACGGTTTCGTGCTTGAGCAGGGGATGAGGTGGTGCCGCCTGGTCTTGCTGGTTGGGAGTGGGCCTTGGGCGGGAGCGCCGGGCTTAGAATGCGAGGCGTGATCGCGGGTGGCAGATTGCCGGACTTTGTCCGTTTTGCGTTGCCGTTGCTCGCCTCGCGGGGATCAAAAAGAACATCGAAGACGAAACGACCATATCTGCGGGAATGGCGGAATTGTTTGCCTTTCGTCGGGAACCATCTGCGGGTGCCGCAACGTCCGAGCGGTTGCCGCAGCGGAATTCTGATGATGACGACTCCTCTGCAGGCTCGTTTCTTCGCTGAGGGGGTGCTGCCTTGACTGATTTGAAGATGACGCCGGGCACGTTGACCGGCCATGGCCAGGGATGCGAGAGCCTGGCCGACAAGTTCGGCCAGCTCGCCGACCTGCTCCACCAGGCCAAGGTGGGCGACGAGTGCTTCGGTCCCATCGGCGACGCCGTGGGCCTGAGCAGCAAGTACTTCGAAAGCCTGGACTCCTGCAAGGACCTGGCGAGCAAGGCACAGGAGTTCCTGCAGCACATGAAGGAAGCGCTGGACGAGACGGTCAAGGACTACGCGGACACCGAGCAGCAGATCTCGGAGACGCTGAAGAAGGCCGGAGAGGGGCTGGGCGGGTGAGCGCGCCGCAGGGACCGGGTGACCTCCAGAGCCTGAACAAGGGCGACGGAAACTCGAAGAACGCGTTCGAGCAGGCCGCGGGCCGCGGCTCGTCGCTGGTGGGTACTTCCCAGGATCTGGCGGACGCCTCGTCGCCGCCCGAGTGGGGCGTGGCCATGGTGTCGGCCCGCGCGGAGCAGTTGGAGCTGCTGACCAACCCCGGCCAGGCGTTGATGAGCAACGGTCTGGGCTTCCTGGTGTCCATCGTGTTGAGCCCGTTGATCGAGCTCGCGGAGTTCGCCATCGGCGACCCGGAGCAGATGCGTTCCACCGGTGAGGGCTGGGAGAACGTCGCGAAGTGGCTCGACCAGGTGGCCGAGCAGGAGTCGCAGCGGGCGCAGGCGACGGCGGAATCCTGGGTCGGCAAGGACGGCGACGCGTTCCGCAAGCAGATGACGGAGTTCGGCGAGGGCACGAAGGCCCTGGCCGCGGATGTCCGCGACCTCAAGGGCACGCTGGACATGATCGCGGACATCTTCGACATGTTCGTCGAGTTCGTCATCGACATCATCACCGAGCTGGTCATCGGCCTGATCGTTCAGTGGCTGGCGGCGTTGGCGGCGTCCTGGATCACGGCGGGTGCATCGGTGGCGACCGCGGGTGCGACGACCACGGTCCAGGTCGGCTCCACGGGCGTGCGCATCACCATGCGGGTCACCAAGATCCAGATGCAGATCGCGAAGCTGGTCAAGCGCCTCGAGGAGCTGCTGCAGAAGGTCCGCGAGGTCGGCAAGCTCCGGAAGGTCATCGACAAGATGAACGAGCTGCGCAACGGCGGGAAGGTCTCCCAGTTCGTGGCGCGGAAGCTTGACTCGAACCTCTTGTTCAACACCCTCACGAGGGCGGGCGACGATTTCGCCTCGACCACGGGCAACCGGTTCATGCAGGGCGTGACCGGTTCGGAGGCGCTTTCCGGGAACCTGGCCCAGCGATTCCTGACGAGTACCCTCGGCGGCCAGACCCGCTTCACCGGCGCCCTCTTCGATGCGGGCATGACCAATGCCAAGGACGCGGCGATCGAGCAGGGCGCCGAGTACGTCTACGGTAAGGGCGAGGACCAGGCGACCGGTCAGATGAACGAACAGGAACGGAAAGCGGCGCAGGAGAAGGGCTTCTCGTGATCGAAGTCGTCGCGTTGCGGCAGTCGTGGGCGCAGTCGGGCGAGCCGATCTGCTGGGTGATCGACGCGCAGGGCAAGTACCTCTTCGAGGTGGCCGGCCGGGATGCGACCGGCAACCCGAAGAAGGGCTTCGCCTCGCGGGTCGCCGGCGGGGTCGGCGGTGCGTTGCTGGAGATCGCGGACGGTGCCCTCGGCGGCAGCGAGGCGAATCACCGGGACGCACCGGCGGGCGTGGTCGTAGGCGGCCAACCCGACTGCGCGGCGGCTTCGCTGGTCGACGTCTACCGGCAGCACGGCGGCCGGGCGGTGTGGGTGCTTTCCGACCGCCGGATGGCGCTCGTCGGTGTTTCGGATCCCGAGGAGACACCTGCGGCCGAGACGGGATCGTTGTTCAGCCGTGCCCGGCGGATGGGGGCGGGGTTGCTCTCCGGCGGGGGCGATGAGCCCGCTGAGCTTGCCGAGGTGGTCGACGACGGGCCGGTGCCGCCGGTCGTGCGGAGCCTGGGCGAATGGCCGAGATCCGTCGTCGCGGCGTGCGACGTGGCGACCCGCAATCTCGGCCGGGAGTACAAGGCCGGGAAGACTCACTACCTGAAGATCCAGCTCGCGGACGGTTCCGCACTGGAGATCGGCCCGTCCGTGGCCGAAGACGACGGGCGAAGGCTGGTAGCGATGAGCTACGGCCGGGCATGACGGGAGCCGTGGTGGGACGCAGTACTTCGTCGATGGTGAAGCTCCTGGTGAAGCACTGGGTGGGCAATTCGGAGCAGCTCGTCTACGTGTTCGGCAACGACGAGCGGGATGGTTACGTCGCTTCGAACGTGCAGGGCGTGAACCGGGTACCGCACGTGATCGCCGGGCCGAGCGTGCGGGTCGCTGAGAAGCACCGCGCGGGCCCGGTTCCGATGAAGGTGTTGCGCAGCGGGGCCTTCATGGGGGACGAACTCGTGCACGATCCCGGGCTGTGGGGATTCGTGCAGGCCGGAGCGCCGGCAGATGCGGCCGTCCGGTTCGGGGACAACCTGACAGCCTCGGGAACGGCGAGTTTCCTCGCCGTGACCAGCCACCGGGTCGGCGTGCTGGTGGAGACCGAACACCTCCACACCGAGGAGGAGGCATCGCAGCCGACGGAGGCCGCCCAGGGATTCTCGTTGCTGGGCGCGGCGAAGTCGGTGGTCCGCGGCGTGGCGTCGCGGGGCGGGGAGGCCCCGGACGACCCGGTCACCTGTGGCTTCGAGATTCCGATGAACTTCATCCGCGAGATCGCCCCGGTGCCGATGGGGCGCGGCGGAAAGCCGGTGCGGTTCCTCCGCTTCTGGTTCGCGGACGGCTCGTCCCTGAGCATCAAGCACCCCAAGGCCGACCAACTCGCCGACACGATCCGCCAAAACATCCGCTGACGACTCACCTTCGACGCTCCGAGCCTGTCGACGCTGCTAGATCGCGCGGTCCGACGGTGAACGAGGAGTGGAAGTGGCTGTTGAGGTGTGGCGGTGGACGGGCCGGCGGGTTCTGGGCGCCGTGGTTCCGCTGGTCATGTTCGTCGGTAGCTTCGCGCTGATGCGGTTCACCGCTGATGACGGGCCGCGGACCTGGGGCGGATGATCCTGGGGCAGTGGGCCGCCGTCGTCGTCATGGGGTTCTGGAGCGACTTCGCCAACAGCGAGGGGATCTCGAAGCCGACGCGTCTTCGCCGCCGGAGTGGGGCGTGGCCACCGTGTCCGCGCGGGCGGAGGCGCTGCAGAGCCTGGCGAGCCCCGGCCAAGCGCTGATGGACAACGGCCTGGGCTTCCTCGTGTCGATCGTGCTCAGCCCGTTGATCGAGCTGGCCGAGTTCGCCATCGGTGACCCCGAGCAGATGCGCGCCACCGGCGAGGGCTGGGAGAACGTCGCGAAGTGGCTCGACCAGGTCGCCGAGCAGGAGCCGCAGCGGGCGCAGGGCACGGCGGAGACCTGGGTCGGCAAGGACGGCGACGCCTTCCGCAAGCAGATGACGGAATTCGGCGACGGCACGAAGGCCCTGGCCGCGGACGTCCGCGACCTCAAGGGCACGCTGGACATGATCGCGGACATCTTCGACATGTTCGTCGAGTTCTTCATCTCCGTCGTCACCGAGCTGATCATCGGCCTGATCGTGCAGTGGCTGGCGGCGTTGGCGGCTTCCTGGATCACCGCCGGTGCCTCGGTCGGCGCGGCCAGCGCCGGAACGGCTGCGCAGGTAGGCGCCCAGGGCGCTCGGGTCGGTGGCCGGATCGCTCAGATCCAGGGCAAGCTCTACAAGCTCTTCCAGAAGCTGGAAGAGCTGCTGCAGAAGGTGCGAGAGGTCGGCAAGCTCCGCAAGGTCATCGACAAGATGAACGAGCTGCGCAACGGTGGGAAGGTTTCCCAGTTCGTGGCGCGGAAGCTTGACTCGAACCCCTTGTTCAACACCCTCACGAGGGCTGACGGGAGCACGTTCGCCACCACCACGGGCAACCGGTTCATGCAGGGTGTGACCGGCTCCGAGGCGCTGGCGGGCAACCTTTCCCAGCGGTTCCTGACCAGTACGCTCGGCGGGTCGACGCGGTTGACCGGAGCGATCTTCAAGGAAGGTGTCTCGACGGCAACGGACGCGGCGATCGAGCAGGGCGCCGAGTACGCCTACGGTAAGGGTGAGGATCAGGTCACCGGGCAGATGAACGAACAAGAGCGGAAATCGGCGCAGGAGAAGGGCTTCTCGTGATTGAAGTTCTGGCGGCTCGCCAGCAGTGGTGCCGGCCGGGGGAGCCCATCCTGTGGTGCCTCCGGTCGCAGCACAGCTACCTCCTCGACGTCGAAGGGCTCGACGACAAGGGGAAGCCGAAGAAGGGGTGGGGCGCGCGCCGCCCTCGGCATCGGCGACGCCGCCGGAGGCGTCCTGGGCGGGGTCTTCGATGCGGTCACCGGTGGGGACACCGACTCCGACTTGAAGACCTGGCCCGCGGGCGTCGTGTTCGGTCCGGCCCCGAACTGCATGGCGGTCGCGGAGCTGTCCCGCATTCCCGCCGAGGCGGTGCACGGCTTCTGGGTGTTGACCCCGCACCGGTTGTCCTGGCTGACCTTCCAGGAAGTCGTTGCGGAGGCCGCGGAAGCCGAGGAGTCGAAAGGCGTCCTCGGCGGTGCGCTCAAGTTCGGGAAGGGTGCGATGAAGTTCGCCCGCGACGTCCGGGACATCGTCGCGTCGAAGCCCGAGTACGAGCCCGGGGACGCCGTCCCGGTGCCGGCGCCCAGCGCGCACTTGGAGATCCAGCGGCCTGCGATCGCCGACGTCAGCGCGTACCAGCGCAAACTCGGCCGCGGTTACACCTCGAACAAGGCCTGGTACCTGCGCGTGCAGTTCACGGACGGCTCGGGGATCGAGATCAGCCCGTCGCGCGATGAGAAGCCCGCGCAGCGGCTGGCGGCGATGTCCCACGGAAGAATCTGACGAGGGCCAGCGATGAGGGATCGGTCCAAAGTTCTACGCCTGCTCACCGACGGCTGGTGCGCGCCCGGCGAGCAGCTCATCTTCCTCGTGGGAGGCGAGCACAAGCCGGGTTGGTTCGGCGCCACGCTCGGCAACACCCGGCAGGTTCCGTACCTTCCGCAGCAGGACGACGGCTTGCAGCCGCCGTGGCCGCTGGTGAACGCCCGTCTGTCGGCGGGGGAGTTCATGGCGGACGAGTGGGTGCACGACCCGGCCGTGTGGGGCTGGTTCCACACCGACAACCCGGGGCGAGCGGCCGCGCAATGCGGGGACGCGCTGAGCCGCGGGAAGCACTTCTCCTGGTTGGCGTGCAGCAACCGCCGGCTTGCGGTGATCGTGGAGGCGGATGCGCGCGCCGATGCGCTGAAGGCCGCTGAACAGCAGAAAGCGTCGGAGGGCGAGGAGTCTTCCGGGCTGCTGGGTGGCTTGTTCGGCAAGGGCAAGGCGAAGGGCGAGGATGATCAGCCGCGAGCGCCGCAGCACCCGGCCGGCCCGATCGAAACCTGGTGGGAGATCCCGATCCCACACGTCGGCCGGTTCACCTCGGCCGAGCGCGGTCGGGGCGGCGAGCCTGTGGAGTTCTTCGGAATCCAGTTCGCGGACAACTCGGTCCTCGAGTTCCGCCTGATCAACGCCCCGGATCTGGTCGAGACCGTGTACCTGAACCTTCGTTGAGACGTGCCGTGCGCATCGTCAGCTACCTGTTGTCGCTGTTCTTCGCCTTCACCGCGTTGGTCTTCCCGCTCACCTGACTCCGATCGGCCGGGGCACTCCGGTCCGAACGGGCGCGGGCAGCCGGTCCGTTAGGGTTTTCCCGGTGACCGGCTGTTCGGAGGGTTGATGGGCGACGCACCTCTGCTGGGCGGGCGTTACCGGTTGGGCGCCCGCCTGGGTACCGGCGGCATGGCCGACGTGCACCGGGCGATGGACACCCGGTTGCAGCGCGTCGTCGCCGCCAAGGTCTTCCGCTCCGGCGCCGATGCGGTCGGGCGGGAGCGGTTCGCCGAGGAGGCGCGGATTCTCGCCGGGCTGAGCCATCCCGGCCTGGTCACGGTGCACGACTTCAGCGCCAGCGAGGACGAGCTCTACCTGATCATGGAGCTGGTCGAGGGCCGGACGTTGGCGGACGTGATCGCCGCGAACCCGCTGCCACCGGAGCAGGTCGCCGACCTCGGCGGCCAACTGGCCGACGTGCTGGCGCACGTGCACGACAACGGGATCGTGCACCGCGACGTGAAGCCATCGAACGTGCTGATCGCAGGCGACGGCAAGGCCTTCCTGGCCGACTTCGGCATTTCCCGGCTGGCCGCCGCGGTCGCGCGGATGACCAGTTCCGGGATCATCGTCGGCACCGCCACCTACATGGCCCCGGAGCAGGTCAGCGGCGGCGACGTCAGCTACCCGGCAGACGTCTACGCGCTCGGCCTGGTGCTGTTGGAATGCGTCACCGGCCGGGTCGAATATCCCGGTGCGGGCGCGGAAAGCGCCGTGGCGAGGCTGGTGCGCGCGCCGGAGGTGCCGGTCGGGATTCCCACGCACCTGCACCGGGCGCTGATCGCGATGACCGCCGCCGCGCCGGAGCGGCGGCCGACCGCCGAGCAGAGCGCTGACCTGCTCAGCGGCCGGGCGACCGAGGTGATCCCGCGGATTCCGGTCGTCCCGCAACGCCCGCCCGAGCCGCCGAACCGGCCGATGACCCAGCACCTCCCGGTCGCCGAGCTGCCGAAACGGCGGAACCGCCGGCCGTTGCTGCTGGCCGGCGGCGGAGTGCTGGTGCTGCTGGTGGCGCTGATCGGGTTTCTCTCGCTGCCCGAAGCACCCGTTTCGCCGATGCTGCCGCCGGTGTCGGGGCCGGCGGGAGTCGCCCGCCTGCCCGATGATCTCGCCAACCTGGAAAGGCTGGTCCGGGAATGAAACGCGCCCTGCTCGTCGCGCTCGCGCTGCTGCTCGCCGGTTGCGGCAGCGCGCCCGAACCGGTCGATCCCCAGGTGCGCCAGCAGCTCATCGCGCAGGTGGAAGCGGTGAAAACCGCCGCATTGGCCAACGACCGCGCCGCTGCGGAGTCGGCTCTCGCCGAGCTGAACCGCGAAATCGCCACCGCGCAAGCGCAGGGCAAGCTCAACCCGGACAACGCCCGCGTGATCCTCGCCGCGGCGGATCGCGTCGCCGAGGACGTGCGCACCATCCCGCTGCCCGAGCCGCCGGCTCCGGTGATCGTGACGGTCGCCCCGCCCCCGCCCGCTGCCGACACCGGGCGCGAAGGCGGCAACGAGCGTTGGGAGGAGCGGCAGAAGCGCTGGGAAGAACGGGGGAAGAACTGGGAAAAGCGGCTGGAGAACAACGGTAAGAACGACGACTGACGAGGAAATTCCCGGTCTCCGGCAGTCGGTTACCCGGATGGCGCAGCAATGGTTGTGCCAATTTCGGCTCGTGTGGCAGGGTTCCGCTCGCAGTGCAAACTCGGACTGGAGGCGGACCGTGCGCAAGGGACTCGCGGCCGGCGCGATCGCGACCGGACTTCTCCTGGCGGGCTGCAGCACCGGCGCGACTCCCGCCGAGCAGCCGCCGAACGGCTCCACCCGCACCGCGGCGGCGAAGTCGCTCGAAGTGAGCGACCCGTGCTCGCTGCTCACCTCGGATCAGGCGAAAACGCTTGGCCTGGAACAAGAACCGAAGCCGGCGGAGAACGAGGGCAAGCCGGGCTGCCAGTACGAGGCGGGCACCCCGGGAGGCCCCGGCTGGGGCGTGTTCGTCGCGGCGGACCCGAAGCGCACGTTCCAGCAGTTCGCCGAGGCGCAGCCGCGCGCCCAGCGGCTGGACGTCGGCGGCTACCCGGCGGCGAAGGTCAACGACGCCACGGGCTGCACGTTCGTGGTCGACGTCGCGGACGCGGGATCCCTGCTGGTGAGCGCCCTGGTCCGATCGGGAGCCCCGATCGAGGTGGGCACCAGCTGCGACGCGGCGAAGCGAACGACCGAAGCAGCCCTGAAAACCCTCCCCGCCGCGTAGCACCTCGTTCGGCTCAGGCTGGCCGGATCTGCAAGAACTGGCCGTACGTCCTCGCGTCGCCAGTCCCCACCCCTGGCACATTGGTGCAGGTGACCTTGTAGCCGGATGGCATGGTCGTGGTCACGCCCTCGGTCGTCATGCTGGCAGGGGAGGCGCACAGGGGCTGGAGCTGTTCGAAGGCCTCGGTGGCTTCCCCTAGCTCTTCGGGTCTGCCCTGCCAAATGTGCTTGGCGGCGATCACGAATACCGGGATCAGGGCTTTGGCCGGGTCCTGCATCGTGGTGTGTTCGCCCTTGTGCACTGCGGCTGACGTGCTCACGCTCAGAATGAACTCCCGGAGCTTGCCGTTCGGGTTATTCAGATGCCTTTGGTATTTGATCGACGCCCGGATGGTGTAGGGCTGACCGACGTTGTCCTTCGTCTCGCACAGTCGCGGCGTGGATACGGGGCTCCCGACCTCTGTTCGTTCGCCCTGTCGCAGGCAACTCCAGCCCTCCGCGGCAACACCGTCCATCGCGGCGTCGGGGTTGTAGTCCTCGGGGAAGCACTGCAGGAAGTTCGGAAGCTCCGGGTCGCAGGGGACCGGGGCGCCAGGTTTGGGTGGCTCCGTTTTTCTGGTGGCAGTGGGTTCGGATGTCGTCGGAACTGCCTCGCGGGTGGGTTCGGCGCTCGTCTGGTGGGGCTTGACGGCGAGCACGTAATAGGCCCGAAGCCCGAGGAGCCCGCCGACGACCAACAGCAACGCGACAACGGGAATGACGATGAACGGCCACTTCCTCCGCCGTGGGGCGACCTTCGCGTTCATTCCTGGCCGCACAGTGCTTCGACGACGTCTCGCGCGTCGGCGGTGAAGGCCTGGTCGAGGAAGTAGAGCTTGTCGGCGAGATCGGTCAGCTGCCGCCTGGCGACGACGACTTCGACGCCGTCCTGGGCGATCGAGACCTCGTCGCGGACGAGCATCGTGACGGTGACCTCGGCTCGTCGCCCATCGGCCGGAATTTTCCAGCTGGCGCACATGTTTTCTGCCCTCCCGGATCGCAATGTTCGCTTGCGGCAACGACTTTCCAGGGCTCCCAAACGGGCACGCAAACATACTTTCGAGTGACTTGAGTTACGTGCCCCGCTGGCAACTGGTGATCCTGATCGGAGGAGGTCAGATCGATTCCGAAAGCGGGAGGGCAGATGAACGGACGAGTGGGTGTCCCGGTCCGGGTGCGCCGAGTGTCGAGCGAACTCCGCGAGCTGAGGCTGCGAAGCGGCCTGGGAGCAGAGGAAGTAGCTGGGGCGCTTGGGTTTTCGATGAGCAAGCTCAGCAGGATCGAGAATGGCCAGCGAGGGCTGCAAGCCGATGACGTCGCGGCGTTGCTTGGCCTCTACCGGGTCCCTGCGCCGCGTCGTGAGGAACTGCTCGCCTTGGTTCGGAGCGGTGCGGTCCCGAATTGGTGGCAAGTGCAAGACGGTCGCTTGCCAGCGATGTGGCCTGATGTGATCAGGTTCGAGAAAGAAGCGCGCGCCATCCGAAACTACGAGACCATGTTCATTCCCGGCCTGCTCCAGACCGCGGAGTACGTCGGGGCTATTGGCAGAGGTACCCAGCCTGACATCGGTGTTGACGAGTTGGACACGCTCGTGTCCGCTCGCCTGGGGCGGCAAGCGCTCTTGAGTCGGGCAGATGCGCCTGAGCTCGAGGTGTTGATCGAGCAGATCGTCCTTGAACGGCCGGTCGGTGGCAGCGACATCATGTACCGCCAGCTGCGCCACCTGATGAATTCGGCAGAGTGCGACAACATCGTGGTTCGGGTTCTTCCGACCGCGCTCGGGGCGCATCCTGGGATGGAAGGCCCGTTCATGCTGCTTGAATTCGCTAGCCAGTCGACGCTCGTCTACCTGGAGCATCGCGGGAACAGCGCGTTTGTCGAGACCGCCGAACATGTTGCAGCAACATCGCTGACCCTTGAGTGGTTGCGTGACATGGCGTTGTCGCCAGAGGATTCGGTCGGGCTCATCGCGGCCATCGCGCAGGGCCTGACCTGAGAATCAGCAAGGAGCGCACTGTGGCAAGCGACGACCATCCCCTTCTTCGTTGGCGGAAAAGCAGCCGTAGCAGCATGCAAGGGAACTGCGTGGAGGTGGCTCACGCCGCTGACGTTGTCGCCGCTCGGGACTCCAAGGACCCGGGAGGCGGTGTACTGGTGTTCAATGCCAGGACCTGGGCTTCCTTTGTTGAAGGCCTCCACGCCGGGCGGTTCCACGCATAGACGGCCATGATCCGAAACCCCTAAGCGGCATCCGGGTGGAAATTCACCCGGATGCCGCAGCGTCTGCGGGATCAACCTTGGTCCGCAATGGCACCTGCTTGCGCTAACGTTTGCCACGTTGGCAAGTGGCAAGTGGCAAGTGAAGGCTGTCGCCTACCTGCGATGGCCCGCGAACGAGGGGAGTTCGACGGTGTCCGAGGGGGACGGCGGCACATACCAGCCGGTAGATCAGCGTGCGATAGACGCAATGCGGATGACGCCCGGCCTTTCCGGGATGATGGGTGCTGCCCTGAACGCCGCCACGCGAGCTGCAGACAACGCAGCCCTGGCGCAAACGCAGCAGGCGGGCGGAGCGATGCGCGTCGACCCCGACCAGGTCGACAAGCTGGCCCGGTTCTTCAGGGACGAAGCGGAGGCGCTTCGGAAGCGGCGGCGTGACGTGAGCGACCTCGCGGTAGTTGATCCCCCTGGCACTGACCCTGTGAGCACACAGGCCAGCGAAAAGTACGGGCAGGTCGCTTCCGGGAACCCCCAGGCTTACCTGGACAACTACCTGAAACTTGCGGACGCTTTTGACCACACTGCGCTGAATCTGGAGGGCAGCGCGAAGCAGTGGCGAACCAACGATGGCGATGCGGCAGCTGGAATGGGAGGAGTCGATCGTGCGTAAAGGGCTCGCTGTTGGTGCGGTCCTGATCAGTGTGTTGGTGGCAGGTTGCGGCGGAGGAGCCGAGACACCGGAGCCTCCTGCTGAGACAAACTCGTCATCGGAACCGACAGCCACGCAATCAGCACGCACGGCTCCCGTGAAATCGCTCGACGTTTCCGACCAGTGCTCGCTTGTTGCCGAAACACGGGCGAAGTCGTTTGGGGCAGACCAAGCAGCCGAGCCCGGTGAGTCGAACGGCAAGAAGGGCTGCGACTACATGAAGGGTGTGTCGGGCGGCGGCTTCATCGTCTTCGTCTCTGCGGACAAGAGCCAGACCATGCAGAAGTTCGCGGACGCGCGGAAGTCCAAGACACAAATGATCGAGGTGGGCGGTTATCCAGCTGCCCAGGTTCCGGTTGACCAGGCCAGTTGCCTTCTTGCGCTCGACGTTTCTGACCAGGGTTCGCTGTACATCAACACCTTGGTGCCTTCTGGGAGCCCGAATCCGTGTGATCTTTCGAAGCAGTTCGCTGAGGCTGCTCTCCAGAATCTTCCCGATGCGTGAGGGGGCAGGGGATGACTGACACCAGACAGATAGAACCTTCGGACTTCGAGGGCGCGAGCCTGGAACAGATGCGCGGTTGGGTCGAGGGTGGCACGGCCGAGGGCTTGTACAACAAGACCGATGGGTGGAAAGCGGAGGACGTCTACCTCCGTGATCTCAAGACTCGCCTTGACGACAAGCTTAAGGAAGTCGGCGTCGTCATGCAGTCCGAGTCCGGTGAAGCCATGAAGAACCAGGCCGTGCCGGTGGCGCTATGGACCGAGGTCGCCGCCGACAGCGCGCTCGCGCAGTCGGAGCTGATGACGCAGCAGGGCGATGCGTTCAAGAAGGTGCAGACCTCGATTCCGGGCAAGGCCGAGGAACAGGAAGTTCCTGACGACAGCTGGATCGAAGAGGGCTGGGACAAGATGTGGACCGGCTCGACCGACGCCGAGGACGCCAAGGCGCACAACGAGAAGCTGCGTCATGAGGCCGTTCAGGCGTTCCAGAACTATGACAGCGCATCGCAGAGCGCTGTTGCCGCGAGTGCTGTGTTCACGGCGCCGCCGGACGGTGGCATGAACACCACGGTCACCGGGCAATCGATCCCGAACGTTTCGACGCCGCACAGCACCACCAGCCAGTCGGCGAATCCGGTGGTGGCGGACAAGATGGGGCCGCCCGGGCCGGTCACCAGCACGACCGGCACCACTAGTACCAGCAGCTCCGGGCACGTCAGCAACACGAATCCCGTGTGGAATCGGCCCGACGTGCCCCGGCCGCCCGGGCCTGTCACGAGCCCTCCGATCTACGAACGCCCCGTTGGTCCCGTCGGGCCCGGGGTTCCGTCCGGTCCCGGTGGTCCCGGCGGCGGTCGGGCCGGTGGCCCCGCTGGCGGTCGACCTGGCGGCGCCGGTGGTGCCGGGGGGCGCGGCAGTGGCGGTGCCGGTGGTCGTGGCGCCGGCGGTCCCGGTGTGGGGGCCGGTGGCCGGGCCGGGATCGGCGGGCCCGGCAGCGGTGCTCCCGGGTCCGGTCCCGGTGGCGCTGGGGGTGCCGGTGGTCGTGGCGGTGCCGCGGGGGCCGGTGCGGCCGGTGCTCGCCCGCAGGGCAAGCAGGGCGAGGAGGACCAGGAGCACGAGACTCCCGACTACCTCAAGGGCGATCACGGCTTCTTCGACGACGAGATGCCGAAGGTCGCGCCGCCCGTTTTCGGTGAATGGGAACAGAAGTAGCCCACTGCTGAGCAGATGATCGCGTGGGCGGCGCCGGTTCGGCGCCGCCCACGTGCTGGACTGGGGAGCATCCGGTGAAAATCGAGCTGTCTAAGCAGGCTTTCCACGAGGCCTGGAAGCACTTCAAACTGGGGACCAAACCACTCGTGCTCAACGTGCTCCCGGAAGGCATCCGGCAGTCCGAGCGGCGCGAGGCCGAACGGCGGGCGTGGGACGAGCTGCGCGCGCTCGGGTTCGGCAACGAGATGCGGGAAGACGACATCTACGGCGTGTTCCTGCCGCTGCAGCGCTACGAGCGGGCCTTCGACGTCACCTTCAACGAGCGCAGGCCGGACGGCGGAAAGCGGGTGCTGTCCGGGCTGGTCGCCAACGTGCGAAGCAACGCGGCGCTGGCGGTGCAGACAGCGGAGAGCGTCCGACTGGTGGCCTTGCCCGCCGACTCCATGGTCCGGGCCGCGCTCAGCGTGCTGCCCGACGACCTCAAGGCCGGGCCAGGGCGCGGTGTGTCGCTGCGCAGCTCGGCGATGGAGGAGGCTTCCAAGGCCGCCGGGACGTCCGACCGCGCGATGGCGGACGGCCTTGCCAGGCAAGGGGTTCGCCGCGACGACGCGCGGACGCTGGTGGAGATGGCCGGCGGGCAGCGCGTCGCGTGGGCCCAGTTCGGCGCGTCCATCATGGACGGTCAGGGCAAGCGGCACCGGGCGCCGATGGTCACGAACTTCTTCGCCAACGCGAAGGGCTGGTACTTCATCGAGAACAGCCACCGCAGCGCCGAAGCCTGGACGACGATCGCCCCGGCGGACAAGCAACGGATGGCCACGAGGGTCCAAGACCTCCTGAAAACCCTCTGACGCCGCGAGCCGGGCCCGGTCAGGGCTCGTGAGCACTTTGGATCGCTATAGAGCCTGTTTCCAGGCTCGTCCTGCGTGGCGGTGCGGGTGGCGGCCCCCCTTGCGGGAGTCACCGCGGTCTTCTCGCTGTGGGATCCCCGACATCATGAATGACCAATTCACCACGTCGGGGCTGTCCTCGCTGGGAGAACCCCAGGGGGGTGGGCACCGTGAACCCGCGGCGGTGCCGGTTGCGTGGGTGGGCTAAGCGGCTGCGCCGCTTCAAATACAAAACGCCCGCGTTACCACAACCCACCCAACAACATCCAAAACAGCCTCTATAGCAGCCCAAAGTGCTCACGAGACCTGACCTGCCGAAGTGCCTGCCGTTCCGGTCGGTGTCGTGTTGATCACTTAGGGTGATTGCATGGCTGCTACCGAGGTGCAGCGCGGGTGGCGGGCGTTCCGGGAATCGCCGTTCTTCCCCGCGACCGTGCTGGTGTTCATCCTCGCCGCGGCCGCCGCACTGTTCGCCGGCTCCTACACCTTCGCGATGGCCAATCCGACGCCGCACAGCGTTCCGCTCGCCGTCGTCGGCACCCGCCACGATCCTGCGCTCGTCGACGAGATGGAGCAGGCCGCGGGCACTGCGTTCGAGCTCCACCGGTACGACTACGCCGATGCGCTGCGGGCCGTGGAGGAGCAGCGCGTGTTCGGCGTGCTGGACCTGCGCGGCGACGTGCTGCGGCTCGACGTGGCCAGTGCTTCGGGCGCGTCCGTCGCGCAGCTCTTGGAGCAGGTGGCGCCGAAGACGGGGGCGGGCCTCGGCCTCGCGGTCACCGTCACCGACCTCAAGCCGCTGCAGCGCGGTGACCCGCGCGGGCTCGCGCTGTTCTACGTGTCGCTGGCCGCGATCATCATCGGCTTCGTCGGCGCCATCCAGCTCAGCGTGCACGCCAAGGCGCTCAATCCCGCCGAGCGGATCGCGTTCACCGCCGCCTTCTCGCTGCTCGGCGGGTTCGCCATCATCGCCGTGGTCGACTGGCTGCTCGGCGCCGTCCGGTTCCCGTTCATCGAGGCCTGGCTGATCCTGGCGCTGACGATGTTCACCTCCGGGATGGTGTTCACGATGTTCAACACGCTGCTGGGGCGGTGGGCGATGGTGCCCACGTGGGGGCTGATGGTGCTGCTCGGCAATCCCTCGTCCGGCGGCGCGGTGTCCTGGCCGCTGCTGCCGTCCCCGCTGGGCCTGATCGGCGTCTGGCTGCCGCCCGGGGCGTCGGTCAACGCGATGCACACCGCCGTCTACTTCGGCGGCTACCAGCACGTCTTCCCGTTCCTGGTGCTCGCCGGCTGGGCGGTGCTGTCCTGCGCGGTTTTCGGGATCTGGCGCCGCCGCCATCCCGGCGGTCGGCCGGCCGATCCGGACGCCGCCTGAACCATTACGGAACTTCCGCGTAGCGGAAACGCACGAGTTCTTGATCACTTCGCGGATGAGGGCCATTTCACCCCGGCGTGACCTGCGAGGACGCCTCGGAGTGGCTCAACTGTGCGGAAATCGGACACATTCGAAGAGTTTTGGCCGAGATTAGTGCACTTCAGCGGCTTTGTTGGTAGTACTTGCAACGGCCCCGTGCTCGTGCGCGCCTCGTACGAGCGGAACCAGGCGGGTCTGGGCGGCGAACCGGATGAATCCTGCTCACAAAAACGGGGACCCAAGTGGAACCCGGCAGAGCGGACTCGGTACCGTCGCCCGCACCGATCAAGAGAAACCCCACATCACGGAGGACATGGTGGCCCTTCCCCAGCTGACCGAGGAGCAGCGGGCAGCAGCTCTGGAAAAGGCGGCTGCCGCCCGTCGCGCCCGAGCTGAGCTCAAGGAGCGCCTCAAGCGAGGTGGAACCACGCTGGCGGAGGTCCTGGAGACCGCCGACAACGACGAGGTCTTGGGCAAGATGAAGGTCTCCGCCCTGCTCGAAGCCCTTCCCGGCGTTGGCAAGGTCCGCGCTTCGCAGATCATGGAGCGGCTGGAGATCGCCAACAGCCGTCGACTGCGCGGGCTGGGTGAGCGGCAGCGCAAGGCGCTGCTCTCCGAGTTCAGCGGCGAGTGATCGACGCACAAACCGGCGCTGAGCCGAGGACCGTCCGTCAGGGCGAGCCTCGGCTCACCGTCGTTTCCGGGCCCTCCGGAGTCGGCAAGTCCAGCGTGCTCAGCGAGGTGCGCAGGCAGGCCCCGGAGATCTACTTCAGCGTGTCCGCGACCACCCGCGCGCCCCGCGCCGGGGAGGTCGACGGCGAGCACTACCACTTCGTCTCGACCGCGGAGTTCGAGCGGATGATCGCCGCCGGCGAGATGCTCGAACACGCCCGCTACGCGGGCAACCTCTACGGCACCCCGCGCAAGCCGGTCGAGCAGGCCCTGGCGGCCGGTCATGCGGCCGTGCTGGAGATCGAGCTCCAGGGCGCCCGCCAGGTGCGGACGGCCATGCCGGAGGCGCAGCTGGTCATGCTGCTGCCTCCGTCCTGGGAGGTGCTGGTGGACCGGCTCACCGGTCGCGGCACCGAGCCCGCCGAGGTCGTGGAGCGGCGGTTGGCGACCGCGCGCGAGGAGCTGGCGGCCGAATCGGAGTTCGACGCGTCGGTCGTCAACGCCGACGTGCAGGCCGCTACCAGCGAATTGCTACGATTGATTCTTGGCCGCGAGCAGTGACACCGCGCGTTTCGCGCTGGCCCAGCGTCGACCGGGTCGCCAGCCATGTCACTGCCGCCCCAGCAGACATCCACGAGGAGCAGGAGCCACTCACGTGAGCACCCCCAGCGCGCTGGCTGCGCTCAACAGCAGCCCGTCGACCAACACCGTCGAGGGCATCACCTACCCGCCGATCGACGACCTGCTCGAGCAGGTCAGCTCCAAGTACGCCCTGGTGATCTACTCCGCGAAGCGGGCGCGGCAGATCAACGACTACTACGCGCAGCTCGGCGAGGGCCTGCTCGAGTACGTCGGGCCGCTGGTCGAGCCGGGCCCGCGGGAGAAGCCGCTGTCGATCGCGCTGCGCGAGATCCACGCGGGCGTGCTCGAGCACACCGAAGGCGAGTGACGACGGTCAACAGCGGTGCGGCCGCGCCGCAGGACCGCCCGCGGGTGGTCCTCGGCGTCAGCGGTGGCATCGCCGCCTACAAGGCGTGCGAGGTCCTGCGGCGGTTGACCGAGTCGGGCCACCGAGTCCGGGTGATCCCGACCGAGGCCGCGCTGCGCTTCGTCGGCGCGGCGACCTTCGAGGCGCTGTCCGGGCAGCCGGTGGAGACCGGCGTGTTCGCCGACGTCGAAGAGGTCCCGCATGTGCGGCTCGGCCAGGAGGCAGACCTCGTCGTCGTCGCGCCCGCCACCGCTGACCTGCTGGCCCGTGCGGCGCACGGGCAGGCGAACGACCTGCTCACCTCGACGCTGCTGACGGCGCGGTGCCCGGTGCTGATGGTCCCGGCGATGCACACCGAGATGTGGGAGCACCCGGCGACGCAGGACAACGTGGCGCTGCTGCGCAGCCGCGGCGTGGTGGTCGCCGAGCCCGACAGCGGCCGGCTGACCGGCGCGGACACCGGCAAGGGCCGGTTGCCCGATCCCGCCGAGATCGTCGACCTGGCACGGCTGCTGCTGGCCGAGTCGCACGCGCTGCCGCGCGACCTCGAGGGCCGCCGCGTGGTGATCTCCGCCGGCGGCACGCGCGAGCCGCTGGATCCCGTCCGCTACCTCGGCAACCGCTCGTCCGGCCGGCAGGGCTACGCGCTGGCGCGCGTCGCCGCCCACCGCGGCGCGGACGTCACGCTGGTCGCCGCGCACACCGCCGACCTGGCCGATCCGGCCGGGGTCCGGGTGATCCGGGTTGGCACCGCGGAGGAGCTGCGGTCGGTGATGCTGGCCGAGTCCGACGGCGCGGATGCCGTGGTGATGGCCGCCGCGGTCGCCGACTTCCGCCCGGTGTCGCACGTCGGACACAAGATCAAGAAGACCGATCGGGACCCGGAGCCGCTGGCGCTGACCCGCAATCCGGACATCCTCGCCGAGCTCGTCGAGGCGCGGAACGCGGGCAAGCTGGCGGCGTCGCTGATCGTCGGGTTCGCCGCCGAAACGGGCGACCCGACCACCAGCGCGCTGGAGCACGGCCGCGCCAAGCTCGCCCGCAAGGGCTGCGACCTGCTGGTGGTCAACACCGTCGGTGACGGGCAGGCCTTCGAGGTCGAGGACAACTCGGGCTGGCTGCTGGGCGGCGACGGCACCGAGCAGCCGATCCCGTTCGGCGCGAAGTCCCGGCTGGCGGCCACATTGTGGGACGCTGTGAATCGGCAGCTGTCCCGGCAGTAGGCTGACCTCGCACGTCAGGCCACTGCGGTGAGTCTTTTTTCGCAAGGAATTTCAGGGAGAGTCGTGAGTCAGCAGTCGGACCTGCGCACCGGTCGCAGGTTGTTCACCAGTGAGTCCGTGACCGAAGGCCACCCGGACAAGATCTGCGACGCGATCAGCGACTCGATCCTGGACGCGTTGATCGCCCAGGACCCGCGGTCGCGAGTCGCGGTCGAGACGCTGGTGACCACCGGTCAGGTGCACGTCGCGGGCGAGGTGACCACCGCGGCCTACGCGGACATCCCGACCATCGTGCGGGAGAAGATCCTGGAGATCGGCTACGACTCCTCCGCGAAGGGCTTCGACGGCAACTCCTGCGGCGTGAACGTCGCCATCGGCGCGCAGTCCCCGGACATCGCGCAGGGCGTCGACGTCGCGCACGAATCCCGCGTCGAGGGCGTGATCGACGAGATCGCCAAGCAGGGCGCCGGTGACCAGGGCCTGATGTTCGGCTACGCCTGCGACGACACGCCGGAGTTCATGCCGCTGCCGATCGCGCTGGCGCACCGGTTGTCGCGGCGGCTGACCCGGGTCCGCAAGGACGGCGTGCTGCCGTACCTGCGGCCGGACGGCAAGACGCAGGTGACCATCGAGTACGCCGGTGACCAGCCGGTTCGCCTGGACACCGTGGTGCTGTCCACGCAGCACGCCGCCGACATCGACCTGGAGTCGATGCTGGCCGTCGACATCAAGGAGAAGGTGGTCGGCCCGGAGATCGAGCCCCTCGGCATCGACACCTCCGACACGCGCCTGCTGGTGAACCCGACCGGGCGGTTCGTGGTGGGTGGCCCGATGGGCGACGCGGGCCTGACCGGCCGGAAGATCATCGTCGACACCTACGGCGGCATGGCCCGCCACGGCGGCGGTGCGTTCTCGGGCAAGGACCCGTCGAAGGTGGACCGCTCCGCTGCGTACGCGACGCGGTGGGTGGCCAAGAACGCGGTTGCCGCCGGGCTGGCGGGCCGCATCGAGGTGCAGGTCGCCTACGCGATCGGCAAGGCCGCGCCGGTGGGCCTGTTCGTGGAGACCTTCGGTACCGAGAACGTCGACCCGGCGCGCATCCAGTCGGCGATCAACGAGGTCTTCGACCTGCGCCCGGCGGCGATCATCCGCGACCTCGACCTGCTGCGGCCGATCTACGCCCAGACGGCGGCCTACGGTCACTTCGGGCGCAGTGACGTCGACCTGCCCTGGGAGCGCACCGACCGAGCCGAGGCCCTCAAGGCCGCCGCCAACGCCTGACCTCCGCTGGTCACTCCGGGGCCGTGAGTCTTTTGGGCTGCTATAGCAACCCGCCCGGCCCAGGAGGGTCAGGGCGGCGGGGAGG
>NZ_JBFAKG010000002.1:36581-55247 GCF_040655595.1 Saccharopolyspora sp. NPDC050389 | reverse complement strand
TCGCGTCGACGACCAGCACCACGGGCGCGTCCAACAGCTGCGCGACGTGCGCGGTGGAACCACGGCCCCGTGCTTACCGCAACTCGACAGCCTCTTTTCGTTGAGCGCCGGTGCTTACGCTGGGGGAGTGGGACCGCCTTCGGTGGATCGCTTCGTTCCCTACGGCCCGTCGCACTGGGTGCTCATGGCGCTGATCGTCGTCGGGTCCGTGGCGGTCGCCGTGCTCGGGTACCGGCAGCGCGATTCTCGGGCCGCAGTGGTCTTCACGCGCGGCTTCGCCCTGGTGGTTCTGGCATTCGGCGTGACGACGCTGTCCTACCGGCTGTTGCCGGCGCAGTGGGACGTCGGCGAATCGCTGCCGCTGCACCTCTGCGATCTCGCCTGGATCGTCGCCGCTTTCGCGTTGTGGACGCACCGGCCGCAGGCCTGCGCGCTGCTCTACTACTGGGGCCTGACGCTGACCCCGCAGGCGATGATCACTCCCGCGCTGGACGCGCCGGACTTCCCGTCGCCCGACTTCGTCGAGTTCTGGGGCCAGCACCTGCTGGTCATCTGGGCGGCCGCCTACCTGACCTGGGGCGTCGGGGTGCGGCCGAACTGGCGCGGCTATTGGTTCGCCGCCGTGGTGACCATCGCCTGGGGCGCGGCGATGCTGCCCTTCAACGCCTGGGCGGGCACCAACTACGGCTTCGTCAGCGGGAAGCCCGACAACCCGTCCCTGCTGGACGTGATGGGCGGCTGGCCCTGGTACCTGGGCGTCGAGGCAGTCGTCGGCCTGGCCGCTTGGGCCCTGCTGACCTGGCCGTGGACCAGGACGCCGCGCCGCGTCGTGCACGCCTGACCGGGGCTCACGAGGGCATTGCGAAGCCCTGCTGGCGCCACGCCTCGTAGACCGCGACTGCCGCCGAGTTGGCCAGGTTCATCGAGCGGATGCCCGGCAGCATCGGGATCCGGACCTGCAGCGTTACGTCGGCGAGCACGTCCTCGGGCAGGCCGGTGGATTCGGGCCCGAACAGCAGCACGTCGCCCGGCCGGTAGGCCACCGCCTCGTAGGAGTGCTCGGCCTTCGAGGTGAACGCGATGATCCGCTGCGGGTTCAGCGCCCGCCAGGCCGATTCGAGGTCCGGGTGGACGTGCAGGGCGGCCCGGTCGTGGTAGTCCAGCCCGGCACGGCGCAGCTTCGCGTCCTCCACGGAGAAGCCGAGGGGCTCGATCAGGTGCAGTGCGCAGCCGGAACCGGCCGCCATCCGGATCGCGTTGCCGGCGTTGCCCGGGATTTCGGGCTGGTAGAAGACCACGTGAAACACCCGAAATCGTTTCACACCGGGTTCGGGATCGGCAGCGCGGGGAGGCCCCCGCCCGGTCGATCACACCAGCCCGCCGGTGGCGCGGAGGTTCTGCCCGGTGATCCAGCGCGCGTCCGGGCCGACCAGGAACGCCACGACGTCGGCGACGTCCGCCGGTTGCCCCAGCCTGCCCAGCGGAATCATCTGCGCGGTGGCGGCCAGGGCGTCGTCGCCGACGGCGCCGCGCAGCAGGTCGGTGTCGGTCGGGCCGGGAGAGACGGCGTTGACCGTGATGCCGCGCGGCCCGAGCTCTTTCGCCGCGACCCGGGTGAGCTGCTCGACGGCCGCTTTGCTCGCCGCGTAAGCGGATTCGCCCGGGCCGGCGTCGAGATGCTGACGATCCGCCCGCCGTCGCCCATCCGCCGCGCCGCGTGCTGCATCGCCAGGAAGGTTCCCTTCGCGTTGACCGCCATGACGCGGTCGTAGTCGGCCTCGGACATGTCGAGGAGCAGCGCGGTGGACGGGATTCCGGCGTTGTTGACCAAGACGTCCAGCTCGCCGGCGGCGTCGAAGAGCCGGTGGAGGTCTTCGGCCGCACCTGCATCGGCCCGCGCCGCGCGGGCGCCGGTTTCGGCGGTGACCGCCCTCGCCGCCTCCTCGTTCTTCGCGTAGCTGAACAGGACTTCCGCGCCGTCTGCCGTCAACCGCCGCACGATCGCCCGGCCGATGCCGCGCGAACCACCGGTGACGACGGCCGTCTTGCCTCGAAGATTCATGGCGCCACCATTTCGCCGATCGCGGAAGACTTCGTTCCGCGATTGCGGCGACACTGGAGAAAGTTGGAGACCTCGGCTCGCCTGCTCCGCCTCCTGTCGCTGCTGCAGGCGCGACGCGACTGGCCGGGCGGGGATCTCGCCGAGCGCCTCGGCGTGAGCACCCGGACGGTTCGTGCGGACGTGGATCGCCTGCGCAGCCTCGGCTATCCCGTGCATTCGACGCCGGGCGTGGCGGGTGGCTACCGGCTCGGGGCTGGTTCTGCGTTGCCGCCGCTGCTGCTGGATGACGACGAGGCCGTCGCGGTCGCGATCGGGCTGCGCACGGCGGCTAGCGGCACGGTGTCGGGAATGGCGGAGACGTCGGTTCGCGCGCTGGCCAAGCTGGAGCAGGTGCTGCCGGCGCGGCTGCGTCAGCGCGTCAACGCGCTGCAGACCTACTCCGTGCCGGTGCCCGGAGGCGGGCCGTTGGTCGGCGCCGATGTGCTGACCACGATCGCGCGGGCGTGCCGGGACCGCGAGCAGCTGCGGTTCGACTACCGCGCGCACGACGACGTCGCGAGCCTGCGCGCCGTCGAGCCGCATCGGCTCGTCAGCACCGGCCGCCGCTGGTACCTGGTCGGCTGGGACCGCGACCGCGACGACTGGCGGAGCTTCCGCGTCGACCGCCTGTCGCCTCGCACTCCGACGGGGCCGCGCTTCACGCCCCGCGAGCCGCCGGAGGGCGGTTTCGCCGCGTACGTCGCGCGCGGTGTCACAGCGGTGTTGTGGGCGTATCGCGCCCAGGTGCGCGTGCATGCGCCCGCGGAGGTCGTCGTGCAGCGGGTGCCGCCGACGACGTGGATCGTCGCGCCGATCGACGATCAGACCTGCCTGTTGGACGCGGGCGCGGACACGCCGCAGCTCCTCGCGGCCTACCTCGGAGCCCTCGACCTCGACTTCGACGTGCTCGACGCCCCCGAACTCGCCGCGACGACCCGCCGCCTCGCCGACCGCTACGCCCGCGCAGTCACGGGGCCGTGAGCGCTTTTCGTTGCTATAGAGGCTGTTTTGATGTCGTGGTGTGAGGTGGTGGTAGCGCGGGGTTTTGTCTTTGAAGCGGCGCAGCCGCTTAGCCCACCTATGCGACTTGCACCGCCGCGGGTTCTCAGAGGTCTTCTCGCGAGGACAGCCCCGACGTGGTGAATTGGCATTCATGATGTCGGGGATCCCACAGCGAGAAGGCCTCTGAGGTTCCGCCACCCGCACCGCTATATCAGGGCGAGTTTGGAAACAGGCTCTATAGCGCCAAGAAACGCTCACGGGTCCTTGAGCAGCCGGAACGCGTCTTGTCGTGATGAGTTGCGCATCGGGTGGTCTTGACAGCGCCGGAGGGTGTCGCAAATACTCTCCCGCATCGATTGGCCAAATCGGTTTGGCCCTGGTGGTGGGCGTGGCGTTCACAGCGCCTCAAGCCTCCGGGGCAGTCCTGCGCCGACCGCTGGAGCGGTCGGCGAGCGCCCGGACTCAGCGCGAGGAGGCTCCGCAGTGTCCACACCGCATCCCGTCGATCAACGCCTACCGCTGGCCAAGCTGCTCCCGTTCGGCCTGCAGCACGTGCTCGTGATGGCCGCGACGCCCATCTCCAGCGTGTTCCTCGTCAGCAAGACGCTCGGCATGACGCCCGAGCTGACGATCAAGCTGCTGTCCGCGACGTTCGTGCTCGCCGGGCTGGGCACGCTCCTGCAGTCGTTCGGCCCGTGGCGCTTCGGCGTCCGGCTGCCGTTCGTGATGCTGCCCGGCGGCGCACCGGTCGTGCTCTTCCTGGCGATCGCCCAGGAGCACGGCCTGCCCACGGCTTCCGGCGCCGTGATCCTCACCGGCGTCTTCTACTTCGTCGCGCTGCCGCTGTTCACCCGGCTGCTTCAGTTCTTCCCGACCGTCGTCATCGGCACCATGATCGTGATCGTCGGGGTGAACCTGGTGAAGGTCGGCGGCCTGCTGGTCACCGGCAAGCCCGGCAGCCCGGACTTCGGCGACCCCCGCGACCTGCTGCTCGGCTTCGCCACCGTGGCGTTCACGGTGCTGTTCCTGCGTTTCCTGACCGGGATGCTGCGGCAGCTGGCGGTCGTGCTCGGGCTCGCGGCCGGAACCGGCATGGCGGTGCTGCTCGGCGCCACCAGCTTCGGCGAGGTGGGCGAGGGCGGCGTGTTCAACCTGCCCGACCCCCTTCCGTTCGGTGCACCGGAGTTCAGCCTGTTCGCCGCCTTGCCGCTGATGGTCTTCGCACTGGTGTCGATGGCCGAGGCGACCGGTCAGACCGTGCTCAACGGCGAGATCGTCGGCAAGGAGATCGACCCCCGCCGCGACGTGCCCAGGACGATCCGCGGCGACGCGCTGATCTCGCTGCTGGGCGGCTTCTTCGGCACCTCGCTGATGGTGACCAGCGGCGAGAACATCGGCATCGTCCGGATGACCGGGGTGCGCAGCCGCTACGTGACGGCGGTCGCCGGGGTGATGCTGGTGGTCATCGGCGTGGTCACCCCGATCGCCGAGGTGATCAACGGGATTCCGGCCGCCGTGGTCGGCGGCACCGCGATCGTCGTGTTCGCGGTCATCACCGTGCTCGGAATCCAGCTGCTGCGCCAGGTCGACCTCGCCGACCACGCGAACTCGGTGATCTGCGCGGTGGCGCTCGCCTTCGGGCTGCTGCCGATCCTCGTGCCGGGCGTGTACGACCGGCTGCCGTCGAGCCTGAGCACCTTCCTCGACAGCGGCGTCGCCGTCGGCGCCTTCGTGGCGGTGGGGCTGAACATCGCGTTCCACTACCTCCGCCGCCCGACCACGTCCACCACAACGGAAAAGTGAGATCGTGAACCGAGAACTGCTCGATGCCGCCGAAGTCCTGCTGCTGCCGGAGGTCCTGCTGCTGCCCGACGGCCCGGTCCGCGACCACGCCGTGGTCGTCGCCGACGGCGTGTTCCGCGCGGTCGGCCCTGTGGCGGAAGTCGTTGCGGCGCACCGGGAACTCGACCCGGTCCGGCTGGACGGCCGGTTGCTGATGCCGGGGTTCGTCGACGCCCACCACCACCTGACGCAGAGCTTCGGCAAGTCGCTGGCCTTCGGCGAGCCGTCGGAGATCTTCCGCCGGATCTGGGTGCCGCTGGAGGGCGCGCTGACCGAGGAGAACGCCTACGTCGCGGCGAAACTCGCTGCGCTGGAAGCACTTCGCGGCGGGTTCACCACCGTCGCCGAGGCAGGCACCCGAGCGCCGGTCGATGTCGGGGTGGTTGCCGCGGCGACCCAGGACGCCGGGATCCGCTGCGTGCTCGGGCGGGTGTGCGACGGTCCGGACGAGGAGCACCTCGCACGCTGGACGGATTCGCCGCTGGTCCACCCGTCGCTGGCGATCCCGATCCCGGAGGCCGCGCCCGACGGCGTGCTGCGGGACGTGTCGCGGCTGTGCGCCGAGGCGGATGCGGTGTTCCAGATCCACGTCAACGAGCACCTCGCTTCCGTCGAGCGGTCGCTCGAGGCGCACGGGCGCCGACCGCTGGAGCACCTGCACGAGATCGGAGCGCTGGGTCCGCAGGTCCTCGCGGCGCACGCCACGCTGCTGACCCCGACCGAGGTGCGACTGCTCGCCGACACCGGCGCGGCGATCAGCTACAACCCGGTTGCGAGCGGGTGGAAGGGGAATGCGGTCGCGCCCGCCGAGCTGCTGTCGGTGTTCGGGGTGCGCTTCGGGCTCGGCACCGACGGCACCCGCGGCGACGCCTTCCGGCTGGTGGACGCCGCCGAGCTGGCGCAGCGGCTGGGATTCGGCCTGTCCAGCGGTGATTCCTCTTGCGGCGGCGGCTGGACCTGGCTGGAACACGCGACGTCGCTCGGTGCCGACGCGGTGGGTCTGGGCGGATTCACCGGCGAGATCGCCGCTGGTCGGGCCGCGGACTTCCTCGTGGTGGACCTGCAGGTTCCGGAGCTGTGCCCGTCCTGGGACCTGAGCTGGGAGCTGGTCCGGCTGGCCAACCGCGATCAGATCGCCGCCGTGTTCGTCGGCGGCAGGTTGCGGTTGTGGCGCGGCTGGCCGATCGACTGGGACGGCCCGGAACTCGTTGCGCAGGCTGCGAAAATGGCGCACGAGGTGGTGGAGCGGGCGCCGTTGCGGCGGATCCACCCGGTGTCGGTGGAGCACCGCTCGCGCGTGTCGACAGGAATCGGAGGGCGGGCATGAGCAGCCCTGTGTCAGCCCCGGTTCTGCTCAACCGCACCTCAGGGGAACGTGACGCAAACCAGCCACAAGAAACTGCGAAACGCGGGATTGAGCCGGACGCAACCACAACTGTGAAACGCGGAGAGGCGGAACTGCCATGAGCGTCGCGGTGCTGGCGCTGATGGCGCTCGCCGTCGCCGTGGCGGCGTTCGTGCAAGGCGCCACCGGAGTCGGTTTCGCGCTCATCGTCGCGCCGGTCGTCGGGCTGGTGGAGCCGTCGTTGCTACCGGTTTTCCTGCTGGTGCTGATGATTCCGCTCAACCTCTACATCGCCGGGCGCGAACGCGGCAGCCTGGACAAGGTCGGCGCCGGGTGGATCACCGCCGGGCGGTTCGCCGGGACCTTCGGCGGGCTGTGGGTGCTGGTGGCGGTCCCGGTGAGCCAGCTGAACCTGCTCATCGGCGGCTCCACCGTGCTGGCGGCAGTGGTGACGCTGCTCGCGCCGAAGTTCACGCCCGGTCGGGGCGCGTTCCTCGCCGCCGGGGCGATCACCGGCATCACCGAGACGGCCACCGGCGTGGGCGGGCCGCCGCTGGCGCTCGTGTACCAGCACCGGCCGGCGGCGGTGCTGCGTTCGACGGTCGCGGTCTGCTTCATCGCAGGCGAGGTCATTTCGCTGGTGGTGCTGCTGGCCACCGGCAAGGTCGCGCCCGACCAGCTGTGGCCTGCGGTGCTGTTGCTGCCGGCGCTGGCGCTCGGCGCGGTGCTGAGCCGGTTCGTGCACCACCGCCTCGACGGCCGGCTGATGCGGCTACTGGTGCAGCTGTTCGCGATCGTCTCCGGCGTCGTGCTGCTGGTCGCCGGGTGAGCGCATCGTCGAACGGCGAGCGATCAGGACGGGCTCCGGGTTGGTGATCACCTGCGGAGTGGTCTCCTGCTTGAGATTGGCCAGCAGGAGTTCGACGGCGCCGGCTGCGGCCTGCCCGAGGTGCAGGTCGATGGCGGTGAGCGCGGGCGTGCAGGTTCGGGCGCGCAGACCGTCGTAGCGGGTCGCCACCATGACGTCTGCCGGGACGCGAAGCCCGCGGTCGGTCAGAGCCCGCACTGCGCCCACGGCGAAAGCGTCGACGGTCGCGCAGATCGCGTCGACCTCCGGGTGCTCGTCCAGGAGCGCCGAGGCGGCAGCGCACCCGGCCTCCTCGCCGCCGGATTCGTCGGCCGTGATGATCAGCGGCGCCATCCCGTGCCGGTCGGCGAACTCGCGGTAGGCGTCGACCGCGTCCACGTACGAGTTGCGGTGGCTGCTGCCGACGAGCAGGGCGATGTGGTGGGCGCCCTGCTCGTGCAGGTGGTCCAGCAGCAGCCGCCCCACCAGCCGGGCCCGCAGGTCGACGTGGGGGAGATCGGTGCCCTGCTGCCTGGCCAGCGTCACGATCGGCACGCCGCGGGCCTGCAGGCGCTTGGTCGCCGGGTCGTCCTCGTCGGGTTCGACGACGATCGCGCCGTCGATGTCCAGGGAGTCCAGCGGCGTGTCGGACTCCACCGGCGGGACCAGGACCAGCGCGAACCCGTGCAGCAGCGAGGTCTCGGCGGCGGCCGCGGCGACCTCCATGAAGAAGCCCAGCCGGGACGGGCCGCCGGCCACCGCGACCGGCATCGACGACACCAGGCCGATGGTCCGGGACTGGCCGTGGCGCAGTCGCTGCGCGCGCAGGCTCGGGTGGTAGCCGAGCTCGGCGGCGACCTTCGCCACCCGCTCCCGCGTCCGCGGGTCGACCTTGCCGATCCCGTTGAGGGCGTGGGACACCGTCGTCCGGGACACCCCGGCCGCCCGTGCCACGTCGGCGATCGTCGGCCGCGCCGCTCCCGGCATCACCATCTCCTCACGCTCGGGCACCCCGGCGGATCTTGCCCGACCGGGTCTACGTTTGGCCAGGTCAGGACCCGTGAGTATTTTCGGGCGCTATCGCACCCAAAAGTACTCACGGGTCCTGACCAGGGGAAACCCGAGCTCCCAATGTTCAGAGCGGGTCAGGGCACGTCGCGGCTCAGGAGGTCCGCTTCGGTTTCGCGGCGGACCCACGGTTCGGCCGCGCCGTCGTCCACCGCCACCACCGGGGGCCGGCCCACGAGGTTGTAGGTCGAGGCCATCGAGTGGTGGTAGGCGCCGGTGCACGGCACCGCCAGCAGATCCCCGGCGCGGATGTCGACGGGCAGCACCGCGTCCGGGATCAGCACGTCACCGGCCTCGCAGTGGCGGCCGACGACGCTCATCGTGCGCTCCCGCGCGTCGCCGACCCGGCCGATCAGCCGCGCGGCGTAGCGCGAGCCGTACAGCTCCGGGCGCGGGTTGTCGCTGAACCCGCCGTCCACGGCGACGAAAGTCCGGCTGCTGCCGTGCTTCACCGTCACGACCCGGTACAGCGTGATCCCCGCGCGCGCCACGATCGCCCGGCCCGGCTCCAAGGTCAGCCGCGGCACGACCAGACCGTGCTTGCGGCACTCGTAGTGCAGCACGCGCGGGATGCGGGCGGCGAAGCCGGGCAGGTCGAACTCCGCGTCGCCGGGCCGGTAGGCGACCGCGTGCCCGCCGCCGATGTTGAGCTGCGGCAACGTGATCCCTTGGCGCACCGCGATCTCGGCCAGGAACGCCGCCAGCCGCCGCACCGCCTCCTCGTAGCCGGCCACCTCGGCGATCTGCGAGCCCAGGTGGCAGTGCAGGCCGACCAGCCGCAGCTCGGGCCGCTGCCGGATCTTCGCCACCGCCGCTGCGGCCTGCCCGCCGGCCAGCGAGAGCCCGAACTTCTGGTCCTCCACGCCGGTGGCGACGGCGCGGTGGGTGTGCCCGTCGATGCCCGGCGTGACCCGGATCAGCACGTCCTGAGCGCCGACGATCCGGTCGATCTCCGCCAGTGAGTCCACCACCACCCGACCGACCCCGGCGTTCGCCGCCGTCCGCAGCTCCCGGTCGGTCTTCGCGTTGCCGTGCAACAAGATCCGCTCCGCCGGGAAGCCCGCGGCGAGCGCGGTGGCGAGCTCGCCGGCGGAGCAGACGTCCAGCGACATGCCCTCCTCGGCGAGCAGCCGCGCCATCCGGCGACACAGGAATGCTTTGCCGGCGAAGGCGATCTCGGCGTCCATCGAGCGGTACGCGCGGCACCGGGCGCGGACCGTCTGCACGTCCAGCACGTAACCGGGGGTGCCGAACCGTTCGGCGAGCTCGGTGAGCGAGACGCCACCGACCGTCACGTCGCCGGAAGGCAGCGCCACGGCGGTGTCCGGCCAGATCGAACCGGGCAGCTTCTTCGGCAGGCTGTGGCGGAAGGTGGGCAGGAGTTCGGCGAGAGTCACGGCGACTTCCTCAGCACTCGGGAGTGGATGACTCATGCGTACGCCCGGACGGCCCGGGCGTACGCGGTTCCGGGCGCGGTCCTGACGCCCGCCGCACCCGTTCTGATGCGCTGTTGACAGGCCCGTCCGGGCGCTCTGGTAGAGAAGAGGCATGGCAGGTGCACAACCCCGGAAGCGGAAGGGGGCGACGGAAGAGCGGACCGCGGCGGAGACCCGACCGGTGGCCCGCGTGCTGGTCGACGTCCCGCTGCCGGTGCACCTGGACCGGCCGTTCGACTACCTGGTGCCCGACCGGCTGGACGCCGACGCGGTGCCGGGCTGCCGGCTGCGGGTGCGCTTCCGGGGCAAGCTCGTCGACGGCTACCTGCTGGAACGCAACGAGACCACCGACTTCCAGGGCACCCTGTCCTGGGTCGAGCGGATCCCGTCGCCGGAACCGGTGCTGACCCCGGAGCTACTGGAGGTGGCCCGCTCGGTGGCCACCCGCTACGGCGGCATGCTCGCGGACGTGGTGCGCCTGGCGATCCCGCCCCGGCACGCCGCGGCCGAGAAGTCCGCACCCCGCGAACCCGGGCCGCCACCGCCCCGGCCCGCAGCCGAGGAATGGGCCCGCTACCAACACGGAACGTCCTTTTTGGACGCTGTGCACGCGGGGCGGTCGGCCCGCGCGGTCTGGCAGGCGCTGCCCGGAGAGGACTGGCCCGCCCGGCTGGCCGAAGCGGCCGCAACGGCAGCGGCGGCCGGACGCGGCGCGCTGATCGTCGTCCCCGACCACCGAGACCTCCAGCGGCTGCACGACGCGTGCACCGCGCTGCTCGGCGAAGACGACGTCGTCGCCCTCGCCGCCGACCTCGCCCCGTCGATGCGCTACCGCCGCTGGCTGGCGGTGCTGCGCGGCGCGGCGCGCGTCGTGATCGGCACCCGCGCGGCGATGTTCGCGCCGGTCCACGACCTGGGCTTCGCGGCGGTCTGGGACGACGGCGACGACCTGCACAGCTACCCGCAGGTGCCCTACCCGCACACCCGCGACGTGCTGACCCAACGCGCGCACGCGGCAGGAGCGGCGCTGATCGTCGGAGCCTTCGCCCGCACCGCCGAAGCTGCGCTGCTGGCCGAATCGGGCTGGGCGCACGAACTCGTCGCGCACCGCACGGACGTGCGGGCAGCGGCGCCGCGAGTGACCGCGATCGGCGAAGACGACACTCAGCTGGCACGCGACCCGGCGGCGCGCGCAGCGCGGCTGCCATCGGTGGCGTTCGAAGCGGCACGAGCATCGCTCGGCGCGGGAGCGCCGGTGCTGGTGCAGGTGCCGCGACGCGGCTACGTGCCGGCGCTCGCGTGCGGCGACTGCCGCGAGCGGGCGAGGTGCCGCCGCTGCGCGGGGCCGCTGGCGCTGCCGGGAGGCAGCGAAGGCGGAGCGCCGAAGCCGGCGGCGTGCAGCTGGTGCGGAGCCGCGGAAGCGGCGTTCAAGTGCAGCTCGTGCGGCTCGCGGCGGCTACGCGCCGTAGCGGTCGGCGCCAGCCGCACCGCGGAGGAGCTCGGGCGGGCGTTCAGCAACGTGTCGGTGCGGACCTCGGGCGCGGGCGAGATCCTGGCCGCGGTGCCAGCGAAACCGGCGCTGATCGTTTGTACACCCGGTGCCGAGCCGGTCGCCGAAGGCGGCTACGGCGCCGCGCTGCTGCTGGACGGCCGGACCCTGCTGGGCCGCCCCGAGCTCCGCGCGGCCGAGACCGCGCTGCGGTTGTGGTTCGCGGCTGCCGCGCTGGTCCGGCCCGCCCGCGACGGTGGGCGAGTGGTGGTCATGGCGGACTCGTCGCTGCAGCCGGTGCAGGCGTTGGTGCGCTGGGATCCGGCGTGGTACGCCTCCCTGGAACTCGCCGAGCGCGCTGAGCTCGGCTTCCCCCCGGCCCGCCGCGTCGCGGCCGTGGACGGCACGCCGGAGGCGATCGAGGCGCTGCTGGACTCGGCGGATCTGCCGCCGACGGCGGAGGTGCTCGGCCCGGTGCCGCTGGGCCAGGTCGACGAGGACGGCAATTCCGAGCGGGAACGCCTGATCGTCCGGGTCGACCGCGCCGAAGGCCGAGCGCTGGCGGGCTCCCTCCACGCGGCCCAAGCGGTCCGAGCAGCCCGAAAGGCCACGGAACTCCAAGTCCGCCTGGACCCATTGGAAATGCTGTAGAGCCCTCGTGAGTACTTTGGATCGCTATAGCGATCCAAAGTACTCACGAGTCGTTGTGCCTGCGCTGGTCCACCGCCTTGCGGAAGAAGACCCGGCGATAGCCGTCTTGTTCGGCTCGGCCCGATTCGGTGTAGCCGTGTCTCGGGTAGTAGGCGAGGTTCTCCGTCATGACTTCGTTGGTGTAGAGCCGGATTTCCGCCATCCGCTGTTCAGCCGCTTCGCGGTCGGCCAGCGCCAGCAGGTCGCGCCCGAGCCCTCGGCCCTGGGCGTCGGGATGCACTGCGACGTTCTCCAGCAGCATCACGTCGCCTTCGGGCACGAGCACCAGCATCCCCAGGATGCGATCGTCTTCCTCGGCGATCCAGACCTGGTGTTCGCGCACCGCGGCGGAGTAGTCCGCGACCATCGGTGCCGGCAGCCGGTCCATGCGCTGGGTGTAGAGCGAGTACGCCAGCCGCGCGAGATCCTCCAGCGCGGCGACGTCCGGCAACCGGGCTTCCCGAAACTCGACCATGCCCCATCGTCGGCAACCACCTCCACCCCGCGCAACCCTCGGCGCCTGCGTGGGTGGTCAGGGCATCCCGAGCCGGATGATCTCGCCGAGGACGAAGATTCCTGGCTTGCGACCGACCGGTTCCACTTGGATGTTGGTCACCAGGTTCTCGTCGCGCCGCGAATCGTAGCGGTGGCCGGTGAACTCGACGTTGCGGTACTTCCGGTACTCCTTGGGAAGCTCGACGATGTTGCCAGTGCCGTGCCGGTCGACGAGGCTCTTGAACTCGGTGGCTGATCCGGCATCCGGCATGTCCACCGTTGAAACCGCGACTAGCACGGTGTTTCCGCGCGGGGTGCGCAGCTCGGCCAAGAAGCGGTGCAAGGACCGGCAGGGATGCTCGGCGAAGTAGCGCTTGACCTGGCCGTACGAGTGCTCGCGGCAGGAACCCAGTTCCGAGCGCTCCTGGACCTTGACCTTGTATCCCCGGCTTTGCCAACGGGCAACTGCCCGCAATTCGACACCGCGTGGATTCTTCGCGGTCTGAGTCGATCGGAACTTCGGCACCGACATCCCTTCGAACGCAGCAGTTCCGCCGCCGCCCAGTGCCATGGTGCCGCCCACGGCGATCGCCGCCACGGCGCCTGCGGACCTCGAAGGTGCCCGGCGCTTGTGCGCCCGGACATTGCGCCCTGCGCGGGTGTGTTCTTTGACGTCGACCAAGAATGGCTCCCTCACGCCGATACGAGTCGGTCCACGAGTGAAGTCCAGCCGCGGTCCGGCGTGGGCTCGATTGGCCGCATATCGACCGATCGGCGTAAAACGCGGTCGTCAAAACGGTGGGTCGTGCCGGCTTAGTTGCCGTTCTAGGGCGAGGGCGGGCCGGTTTCATCCGGTCGCTCGGTGCTCGTGCCGGAAATTCGGTCGCTTGGGTTTCGGGCGCGTGCTGGAATTCGGTGGTCGAGAGGAGCCGTATGGGGCGCGTTCTGCTGGAGACCGAGCGTCTCGTGCTGCGGGAATTCGGGCCCGAGGACGTCGATGACGTCTTCGCCCTCAACGGCGACGCCGAGGTCATGCGATACATCAACGGCGGCGTTCCCGTCACCAGGGCCGAGATCGCGGACGAGGTTCTGCCCACCTACCTCGGGTACTACGAGCGGTTCGGTGGGCTCGGGAAGTGGGCCACCATCGAGAAGGCCACCGGCCGGTTCGTCGGCATCCTCATGCTGCACCCCGCTCCGGACGGGCCGCTCGACGATGTCGAGCTCGGCTACCGGTTCCACCGGTCCGCGTGGGGCGAGGGCTATGCGACCGAGGGCTCTTTCGCGTTGCTGCGCAAGGCGTTCACCGATCTCGGGGTGCGGCGGGTGTTCGCGCAGGCGATGGTCGTCAACCGGGATTCGTGGCGGGTGATGGAGAAGGTCGGCCTGCGCTACGTGCGGACGTTCGCCTACGACTGGCCCGAAGGCCCCATCGAGGGCGCCGAGCACGGCGACGTCGAGTACGCGGCGACCCGCGAGGAGTGGCTGGCTCAGTACCGGTAGAGCCGCTCGCCGACCGCCGCCGAAGGCTCGGCGCGCTCGCCCGCCGGGACGGAGATCCGGTCCGGGTCGCCGTCCGAGGTGTAGCGGCGGTTCGGGTCGGCGGCGAGCTTGTCCAGCCACGCCGTGGAGCCGTACTGCGCGTCCTGCCCGGTCGGGCCCTGGGAGCGGATGCGGGGCACGTTCGCCGGGTCGAAATCCGCCGACCACGGCGACGGCGCGGGATTCGAGCCGACCAGCATGACGCTGTCGTGGTGGTAGTCGACGCCGTCGGCCGAGCCGCTGGCCGCGAGGCGCTCGTCGTCCGGGTGCACGCCCAGCGGCAGCGCGATCGACCGGACCTGCGCGCCCGGCACGGCATCTGTGATGAGCCGCTGCATACCGGCGATCTGGCGCCGCACCTCGGCCTCCGAGGCCCGGCCGAGGTTCTCGTGGTCGAGCGTGTGATTGCCGATCTCGAAGCCGTGCTCGGACAACCAGCCGAGGCTGCGCCGGCCGGTGGGCTCCTCGAACGGCGGGTTGTTGACGTAGCAGGTCGCCACCGGGCGGAATCCGGGATGCGCGGCGGCGACGTCCAGCAGGATGCGGATTCCGGTGCCCGCCGCCGGCTCGCCCGCACCGTCCAATGTGAACTGACTGATCGAGCCGTCGTCGAAGGTGAGCACCACCGGATGCTTCCCGGCTGGGATGTCGAACCGGCCAGTTGCGTACTCGGTCGCCGTCACCGGCACGTAGTCCTCGGCGGCCAGCCGCTCCAGTTCCGCGCGGAGATCCTCCGGGCTGCGGTCGTAGACGCTGCTCGGCGTCGGAGTGATCCGGTGGTACATGAGCACCGGGACGTCGCCGAGCTCGTTCGCCCGCACCGATTCCGGCGTCGGGCGGGAGACGGGCTCCGGCGGCCGGACGACCGCGTTGGGCTGGGGCGGGACGACCTCGCCGCCGTGCTCGGAGCCGCAGGCCGCGAGCAGGACCGCCGCCGTCGCCACGACGCCGGCGCGCACTTTCCGCATTGCTGACCGCATCCTCACCAACGGTAGAGATCGGTTCTCCCGCTGGGGATACTCCAAGTGGTCATTGATCTTCCGGGCCGAGGCTGCGAAGGTGGAACGGCCGGTCGTCGGCCGGTTCCAAACTGATCACGCACGAATTTCGTGCAGCCGCGCGAGTTCGCCTGAAGTCGGGGAGGCGAAAGCGATGTCGGATGCTGTTTCCGATGCGGCCCGTGCCAAGGTGGTGCGGGCCGATAGATTCGCAGTGTTCGGGGCGGGCGCCATCGCGGTGCTGTTCCTGGGCTTCCTGCTGTTGCGATCGATGTCCACAGAGGACGTTGAGATATCCGGGCTGCCGGATCGGCCGATCGCGCCCGCCGAGGTGGGTTCGATCCAGATCCGATCCGGCGCCGCCGATGGTGCGCGGGTGCTGGTGGACGGCCAGGAGGTTCCGACGGTAGACCGGCAGGGTGCGCGCGCGGTGCAGGCCGCCGGCCTGCCGGACGGGCCGCACGAGCTGCGCGTCGTGGTGCCGCGCAGTCCATCCTGGTTCGGTTCAGTCACCACCACTCGGACGTTCACAGTGGACAGTGTGCCACCTGAACTGCAGGTAGAGGACTCGCTGCGGCCGGAGGGTCCGAACCGGCCGGTGACGGTCGTCGGCGCGGTGCAGGGCGCCACGCAGGTCACCGTGGCCGGGCGGGTCGTGGCGCCGGATCCGCAGGGCGGGTTCAGCGCGGTCGTCGACCGGCCCGACCGCGAGGTCCAGGTGGTCGCGACCGATGCGGCGGGCAATCGGGCCGAGAAGACGATGACCGTCCACATCAGACATCCCGGGATGCGCGCGGTGCACCTGACCGGCCTGGCCTGGACCAGTGACTCGCTGCGCGAACCGATCCTCGCGATGGCCCGGCAAGGCAAGATCGACACCATCGAGCTGGACCTCAAGGACGAGAGCGGCGAGGTCGTCTACGACTCGGCGGTGCCGATGGCGCACCAGATCGGCGCGGTCAAGGGCTACTACCAAGCCCGGCCGGTGCTGGACCAGTTGCACGGCATGGGCGTGCGGGTGGTCGGCAGGCTGGTCGCCTTCAAGGATCCGGTGCTCGGCGCGGCGTCCTGGCATGGCGGGCACCCCGAGCGAGTGGTACAGACCGCCGACGGCCGCCCCTGGACCAGCGGCGCCTACGGCAGCTACGCGTTCACCAACTTCGCCGATCCCGTGGTCGTCCGGTACAACATCGACATCGCCGCCGAAGCCGCCGCGCTGGGCTTCGACGACGTCCTCTACGACTACGTGCGACGGCCCGACGGGCACATCGAGCAGATGCGCATCCCCGGCCTGACCACCACGCCGGAGGCCGCGGTCGCCGACTTCCTGCGGCAGACCCAGCCGGAGGTCCGCTCGCGGGGCGCGCTGCTGGGCGCGTCGGTGTTCGGCATCTCGGTCGACCGGCCCACCGAGATCGCCCAGGACATCAGGCAGATGTCGCGATTCGTCGACTACATCTCGCCGATGGTCTACCCGTCGCACTGGGGCCCGGGGGAGTTCGGCGTCGGCAACCCCAACGCCCAGCCCTACGACATCGTGGCGCGCTCGCTGGCGGCGTTCGCCAAGGCGGTCGAGGGCACCGACGTGCAGATCATCCCGTGGCTGCAGGACTTCAGCCTCGGCGTCTCCTACGGCCCGGCGGAGGTGGCGGCGCAGATCGACGGGGCGCGGGCCAACGGCATGAACTCGTTCCTGCTGTGGGCCGCGAACTGCCGATACCACGACGCGGCCCTGGGCCCGGCCGGCTAGTGCCGGAGCGCCGGTTTCGCGCGAAACCGGCGCTCTCCCCTCACACGGGGTGGCGTTTTCGTGCGAAACCGGCGCCGCTCGGCGTGGCTTCGGGTCGCCAACTTCTGGCGAAATCGCCCTTCAACGCGGCAGAAGCTTGCCGTGGGGCAGTTGTATCGGGGGCGCAGACTGGGCAGAGTATGCGGCGTTGTCGATGTTGGAGGTGGCGATGTCCGTGAGGCCCGTTCGACTCACCCTGGCTGCGATCACGTCGTGCGCCCTGGTCGCTCCGGTGGCGCAGGCGGCGCCCGGCGGACCGCCGGAGCCGCCCAAGCAGGCCGAGGCGGTCGGCTACGGCGGCGCCGTGTCCAGCGTCGACCCGTACGCGACGCAGGCCGGGATCGAGGTGCTCCGGCGCGGCGGCACGGCCACCGACGCGGCGGTCGCGGTCGCGGCAGCGCTGGGCGTCACCGAGCCGTATTCGGCAGGCGTCGGCGGCGGTGGCTTTTTCGTGCACTACGACGCGAAGACCGGCGCGGTCGAGACCATCGACGGGCGCGAGACCGCGCCCGCCAGCGTCCGCGAGGACTCGTTCCTGGAGAACGGCAAGCCGATCCCGTTCGACGAGGCGGTCACCAGCGGGCTCGGCGTCGGGGTGCCGGGCACCCCGATGACCTGGCAGGCGGCGCTGGACCGCTGGGGCACCAAGGACCTCGACGAGGTGCTGCGCCCGGCTGAGCAGCTGGCCCGCAAGGGCTTCGTCGTCGACGAGACGTTCCGCGAGCAGACCGCGGAGAACCAGGAGCGCTTCAGCGCGTTCCCGGCGACTCGCGACCTGTTCCTGCCGGGCGGGAAGCTCCCCGAGGTCGGCAGCGTGCTGCGCAACCCCGACCTCGCCGACACCTACCGCACCCTGGGCGCCCGGGGCATCGGCGCGCTGTACCACGGCGAGATCGGCGACGACGTGGTCAAGACGGTGAACCAGCCGCCGGTCGACCCGGCCGCGAACCGCCAGGTGCGCCCCGGCGGCATGACCGCCGACGACCTGGGCGACTACCGCGCCAACGAGCAGGCGCCGACCCACCTGAGCTACCGCGGCCTCGACGTCTACGGCATGGCGCCGGTCAGCTCGGGTGGCACGACCGTCGGCGAGGCGCTGAAGATCCTGGAGCGCACCGACGTCTCCGACGCCGACAAGACCGCCTACCTGCACCGGTTCCTGGAAGCCAGCAAGATCGGCTTCGCCGACCGCAACCGCTGGGTGGGTGACCCGGAGTTCAACGACGTGCCCACCGAAGAACTGCTCAGCGCGGACTTCGCCGCCTCCCGCGCCTGCCTGATCAGCGACGACGCCGTGCTGGCGACCCCGGTCGCGGCCGGCGACCCGCGGAACCCGCAGGGCTGCCAGGCGCGCACCGCCAGCGGCACGGAGCCTTACGAGGGCCCGAACACCACGCACCTGACCGTGGCCGACGCCTGGGGCAACGTGGTGTCCTACACGCTGACCATCGAGCAGACCGGCGGCAGCGGAATCGTGGTGCCCGGCCGCGGATTCCTGCTGAACAACGAGCTGACCGACTTCAACTTCACGCCGGTCACGCCCGGCCAGCCGGACCCGAACCTGCCGGGGCCGGGCAAGCGCCCGCGCAGCTCGATGAGCCCGACGATCGTGCTGCAGGACGGCAAGCCGCTGGTGGCGGCGGGCAGCCCGGGCGGCGCGACGATCATCACCACCGTCCTGCAGGTGCTCACCGGCCGCCTGGATCGCGGCCTGTCCCTGGTGGACGCCATCGCCGAGCCCAGGGCGTCGCAGCGCAACGCGGCGCAGACCGAGGCGGAGCCGGGCTTCCTGGCCCAGCCGGAGGCGGAGAAGCTGAAGGCCATCGGCCACCAGTTCAAGACGACCGGCGAGATCGGCTCGGCGACCGGGGTGGAGCGACTGCCCGACGGCCGCTGGATCGCGGCGGCAGAACGCGAGCGCCGCGGCGGCGGAGCGGCGGCAGTGGTGATTCCGGCCCGCTGACGAACGGGGCCGTGAGTCTTTTGCTCACGAGCGTTCCGCGGCGGTGCCCACCGGCGCAT
>NZ_JBFAKG010000002.1:0-36571 GCF_040655595.1 Saccharopolyspora sp. NPDC050389 | reverse complement strand
GCGGGGCGCCTGGGGTTCTCCCGCCCCGCTGCCCCCGGGCGCGGTGTTTCTTTGGGGTGCCTACACCCCCCCAAAAGACTCACGGCCCCGTGCCTGCGGAAACGTTCCTCCGGCGGCGGTCACCGCGCCCGGTTGGCGTGCCACATGGTGTGCTCGCGGCTGACCGCCGACTCGGCGTCGACGACCGCCGCCGACCACTGCTGCTCGTCGAGATCCCGGTCGAGCAGGTCGCGGATCACCGCCAGTTCGTGGGAGGCCACCACATACGCGGTCGCGGTCGCGCTGTGCTGGCGGGTGGCGGTCCACGCCGCGAACGCCGAGACGGCCGCGGCCACGATGCCCGCCAGGTCGAAGTTGACCGCCCCGAACGCCTTCGCCAGCGCGCCCGCGACGCCCACCACCTCCATGACCAGCATCGTCGTCCGGAAGATCCGCGCGCTGCGCTGGTGGAAGCGGGCCTTGGTCGCGTACCAGTCCTGCTGGTCGAGCACCCGGCCGACCAGGTACGCCTCCTTGCGCTCGGCCAGCGGCGTGGCGCGCATCGACCGCATCTTGGCGGAGATCGTCGACGCCGTGCTCGGCAGCAGCGGCACCTCTGGCATGTCGCGCTGCAGGATGCGGATGCGCTCCACGAACTCGTCGTCGGCCCGCTCGGAGTCCACCGGGAACGGCGCGGCGCCCGCCACGTAGCGCCACGTCAGGGTCTTGACCGACTCCGCCAGCGCGCGGCCCTCGTACCAGACCTTGTCCGGCCGGGTGCCCACTATGGCCAGCTCGATCACCATCGCGCCGACGAACGCCAGCGCGGTGCCCACCGCGAACAGGTCGATCTGGGAGTCTCCGATGCGCAGCGCGAACGCGGCGAACGTCGCGGCCGAAACGGTCAGCACCAGCCGGGAGCGGACGGCCCGCAGGAACGTGCGCTGCTGGTGCACCGAGGCCGCGTCGGCCGCCTGGAACAGTCCCGGGTAGTCGGTCGGGGTCAGGTCTTGCAGCTGATCGGTACTGGACATGCACGCTCCGTGACTCGGGGTTCCCAGTGAATCGTGGCGAAGGACCGCCGCGAAAGCGGCCATTTCGGCGGAACTCCCGCACCACCGGCCTGGACCGGGTGACGACTAGACTCGTCGGGTCGGTCAGTCGTCGACGTCCCAGGGAGCTCATGTGACCGTCCAGCCGATCAGACTCTTCGGCGACCCCGTATTGCGCACCAAAGCCGACGAGGTGGTCGACTTCGACAAGGAGCTGCGCACCCTCGTCCAGGACCTGTGGGACACCATGGAGGACCAGGGCGGGGCCGGATTGGCCGCGCCGCAGCTGGGCGTCGGCCTGCGGGTCTTCACCTACCACTGCGACGGCTTCGCCGGGCACCTCATCAACCCCACCTGGACCGCGCTCGACGACGAGGAGCAGTTCGGCGAGGAGGGCTGCCTGTCGATCCCCGGCATGTACTGGGACTGCGTGCGCGCCCGGAACGTCGTGGCCCGCGGTTGGAACATGCACGGCGAACCGGTCGAGGTCCAGGGCACCGACCTGCTCGCCCGGTGCATCCAGCACGAAACCGATCACCTGGACGGCGTGCTGTTCGTCGACCGGCTCGACGAGCAGACCCGCAAGGCCGCGATGCGCGAGATCCGCAAGGCCACGTGGTTCGACGGCAACACGCCGGTGATCAAGGAAAGCCCGCACCCGCTGTTCGGGGGCCGCTGATATGCGCGTGGTCTTCGCCGGAACGCCCGCTCCCGCGGTGCCCGCGCTGCAGGCGCTGCTGGACTCCGACCGCCACGAGGTCGCCGCGGTGATCACCCGGCCGGACGCTCCCGCCGGGCGCGGTCGCAAGCTGCTGCGTTCCCCCGTCGGCGCGCTCGCCGACGAGCACGGCATCGAGGTGCTCACGCCCGCGCGCGCGTCCGACCCGGATTTCCTGGAGTGGCTCGCGGAGCTGGCCCCGGACTGCTGCCCGGTGGTCGCCTACGGCGCGCTGCTGCGGGAGAAGGCGCTGGCCATCCCGAAGTTCGGCTGGGTGAACCTGCACTTCTCGCTGCTGCCCGCGTGGCGCGGCGCCGCCCCGGTGCAGGCGGCCATCCGGCACGGCGACGAGATCACCGGGGCCAGCACCTTCCGGCTGGTGCGCGAGCTGGACGCCGGGCCGGTCTACGGCGTGGTCACCGAGCAGGTGCGCGCCAGCGACACCGCCGGTGAGCTGCTGGACCGGCTGGCGATCTCCGGTGCCGGGCTGCTGGCGGCCACCCTGGACGGCATCGAGGACGACACGCTCCGCGCCGAGGAGCAGCCCGGCGACGGCCTCAGCTACGCGCCGAAGGTGACCGTCGAGGACGCCAAGGTCGACTTCGCGGCCCCGGCCGCCGCGGTGGACCGGCTGATCCGGTCGGTCACCCCGGACCCGGGTGCTTGGGCGCTGCTGCGCGACGAGCGGTTCAAGCTCGGCCCGGTGTCCGTCGTCGAGGAAGAACTGCCGCCCGGGGAGATCCGGGTGGAACGGCGTCGCGTGCTGGTCGGCACCGGGACGTCCGCGGTCGCGCTGGGCGAAGTGCAGGCGGCGGGCAAGAAGCGGATGGCCGCCACCGACTGGGCCCGCGGAACCCGCATCGAGCAAGGAGAACGGCTCAAGTGAACGATCGCCGCCGCCGGCCGTCCAGGCCGGCAAAGGCCCGCCCGCCGCAGCGCAAGTCCGGCCCGGCCCGGCCCGTGGACGTCGACCCGGCCCGCCTCGCCGCGGTGGAGACGCTGCGCGCGGTGCGGGAACGCGACGCCTACGCGAACCTGGCGCTGCCGCCGCTGCTCAAGCAGCGCCGCATCAGCGGTCGGGACGCCGCGCTGGCCACCGAACTGACCTACGGCGCCTGCCGCGCGCAGGGCCTGCTGGACGCCGTCATCGACGACTGCAGCAACCGGCCGCTGGCCGAGCTGGACCCGAAGATGCTCGACGCGCTGCGCCTCGGCGTCTACCAGCTGCTGCGCACCCGGATCCCGGCGCACGCCGCCGTAGCATCCACTGTGGACATCGTGCGATTCGAAAACGGTTCCAAGCTGGCCGGTTTCGCCAACGCCGTGATGCGTCACGCCACCGAGCTCGACGAGCAGGGCTGGGTGGACAAGCTCGCCCCGGCGCGCGCCGAAGACCCGGTCGGGCACCTCGCGATGCGCTACGCGCACCCGAGGTGGATCGCGCAGGCCTTCGCCGACGCGCTCGGCCCCGACGAGCTGGAGGCGGCGCTGGCCGCCGACGACGCCCGGCCCGCGGTCCACCTGACCGCGCGCCCGGGCGAGATCAGCGCCGACGAGCTCGCCGCGATCACCGGCGGCGACCCGGCGCCGTACTCGCCGTACGGCGTGCGGCTGGAGGCGGGCGCCGGCGACCCCGGCGACCTGGAGCCGGTGCGGGAAGGCTTCGCCGCCGTGCAGGACGAAGGCAGCCAGCTGGTGGCGCTCGCGGTGACCCGGCCGGAGGTCGAGGGATCGGATCTGCGCTGGCTGGACCTGTGCGCGGGCCCGGGCGGCAAGGCGAACCTGCTCGGTTCGCTGATCACCCTCGACGGCGGTTCGCTCGACGCCGTCGAGCAGGCGCCGCACCGCGCGGACCTGGTGCGCAAGGCCACCGAAGGGCTGTCGGTGTCGGTGCACGTGGCAGACGGCCGCGACCCGGGCCTGGAGCCGGGCTTCGACCGCGTGCTGGTGGACGCGCCGTGCACCGGGTTGGGGGCGCTGCGGCGCCGGCCGGAGGCGCGGTGGCGGCGGCAGCCGTCGGACGTCGGCGACCTGACGAAGCTGCAGCGCGAGCTGCTGCTGTCGGCGATCAAGCTGACCCGCCCGGGCGGCGTGGTGGCGTACGTCGTGTGCTCGCCGCACCTGCCGGAGACCGAGGGCGTGGTGTCCGACGTCGTGCGCCGCACCGGCGTCACGCAGCTGGACGCGCGCCAGTACTTCCCGGACGTGCCGGATCTGGGCGACGGGCCGGGCGTGCAGCTGTGGCCGCACCGCCACGGCACCGACGCGATGTTCTGCGCCCTGCTGCGGGTGTGACGATGTCGTGAGTGGCAATGGTAGTAATAGCGGCCATTGCCACTCATGAATCACTACGAGAGGTGAGCGGTGTCCGAAGAGGACTACCGGCGGTGGCTGGCCGTCGCGGTCGCGGAGGCGAAGGCCGGGCTGGCCGAGGGCGGAATTCCCATCGGTGCGGCGCTGATCGGCGCCGGCGGGCAGGTGCTGGGCAGCGGGCACAACCGCAGGGTGCAGGACGACGATCCGTCGGTGCACGGCGAGACGGCGGCCTTCCGCAACGCGGGGCGGCAGCGCTCCTACGCGGGGACGACGATGGTGACCACGCTGTCGCCGTGCTGGTACTGCAGCGGGCTGGTGCGCCAGTTCGGGATCGGCCGCGTCGTCATCGGCGAGGCCCGGAACTTCCACGGCGGCCACGACTGGCTGGCCGAGAACGGCGTCGAGATCGTGCTCCTCGACGACCCGGAATGCACCCGGCTGATGGCCGACTTCATCGAGGCGAATCCCGGCCTCTGGTATGAGGACATCGGCGAGGACGCGGACTGATCCGGTGTTCGCTCCGTTTCCGCTGGTAACTGCCCGTGCGTGTTTTGTGTCGCTATAGCAGCACAAAACACGCACGGGGCCTGACCAGCGGAAACGGAGCCTCCTCGGGTTACTCCGGGGCTTGTTCGGTGGTGCGGCTGCGGACGAAATAGGTGATCAGGCCGATCGCCAGCCAGACCGCTCCCACCGTCAGCGCCAGCGGGCTCGCCGTGACCAGCACGACCACCGCGATCAGGGCGCCGATGACCGGAATGACCACAGTGGACACCCGGCGTTCCCGCCCGGACACGGCGAAGTAGCCGATCACCGAGGCGTGCAGCATGACGAACGCCGTCAGCGCCCCGACCGTCACCATCGACGACAGGACCTCCAGCCCGTCCTCGGCCGACGCCGCCCACACCGACACGATCAGCGTCACCACCGCGGCCAGCAGCGTCGCGTTTCGCGGCACGTGCGCCCGCTGGTCCACCCGGCCGAGCGCGGCGGGCATCTGGCCGTCCCGCGCCATGCCGAACAGCAGCCGGCTCACCGCCGCCTGCGCCACCATCGCCGAGAACGCCGGCGCGACCGCCTTCACCGCCGTCACGGCCACCGCGAGCCAGCCGCCCAGCGAGGCCCGCAGCATGTCGTAGAACGCCGAATCCTGCGCGTCCGCATTCGCCGCCAGCTCCTGCGGTGTCAGCGGGTTCAGCAGCGAGGCGAGGTAGGTCTGCACGAAGAACAGCACGCCGCTGAGCGCCAGGCAGAACAGCAGCGCCCGGCCGACCTGGCGGGACGATCCGGTGTTCTCCTCGGCGAACGACGCGATCGCGTCGAAACCGAGGAACGACAGCACCGCCACCGACACCGCGCCCAGCACGGCCAGCGGCGCGAACGCGCCCACCCCGGTCAGCGGCGACAGCCACGGGCGGGCCGGGCCCTCGGAAGCCAGCACCACCAGCGCGGCGACCACGAACACCGCGAGCAGCACGATCTCCACCACCAGCACCACCGTGCCGACGATCGCCGCGACCTTGACGCCGGTCAGGTTCAGCGCGGTCACGACCACGATCGCCAGCCCGGTCGCCAGCCACACCGGGATCTGCGGCACCAGCGAGTTCGTCGCGATCCCGACGAACAGGGACGCCACACTCGGGATGAACAGGTAGTCCAGCATGATCATCCACCCGGCCACGAAACCGGGCGCGCGCCCCAGGCCCGCCGACGCGTAGGCGAACACCGAACCGGCCTTCGGCACCGCGGTCGACATCCGCGCGTAAGACCACGCGGTGAACGCCATGGCGACGGTCGCGACGACGTAGACCAGCGCCACCGCGCCGCCGCTGCGCGCATCGAGCACGCCGAAGACGCCGACGGGCGCGAGCGGCCCGATGAACAGCAGACCGGAAACGATCAGGTCGCGAAGCGACAACCGCCGCTGCAACCCCTCCGCAGATGTAGTGGTCATGGCCGAATACCTGTCTCCGAACTCGATTTGCGGGTCGCCCCCTCGGTCAGGAGACGCCTGAGAACCCGCCGCAGTGCGGGTTGCGAGGATGGGGCGCTCGATCAAAGCATGCCCCCGGGCCCGGTCGGAACAACGCGGCGTCCGCGATGGTTGACCTTGCACGGTTCCGCACCGAGGCTGGACCGGCAACCGCAACTCACGTCAGGTGGTACGAATGTCTTCCACTCCGGTCGAAGTGACCCGCACCGGTTCGCACACCTTCACCGCGACCAACCCGCGCGGCGGCGAGGTGACGATCGGCAGCGAGGACGCGCCCGACGCGTTCACCCCCGGCGAGCTGCTGCTCGCCGCGATCGCCGCCTGCTCCGCGGTCACCAGCGAGAACCTGCTGGTCCGGCGGCTCGGCGAGGACGCGAAGGTGACGGTGCACGCCGACCGGACCAAGGTCCCGGAGGACAAGCACAAGTTCGCCTCGGTGCAGGTCAGCTTCGATGTGGACCTCAGCGGGATCGAGGACGACGGCGAGCGCGGCAAGGTCGTCGACGCGGTGCAGCGCGCCGTCGAGAAGTACTGCACCGTCAGCCGCTCCGTCGAGGAGGGCACCCCGATCGAACTGACCCTCCCGCGCTGACGCGCACTACAACTGTGCAACTGAGGCGTTCGGCACCCGGGGCCGCGTCGTAAAGTGCTCGTCGCGCACCGGTAGTGGTGCGCGACGAGTGGGAGGCACAACACAGTGGCACAGGAGACCGCACCGGCACAGCAGACCGGGTTGCGCAGGGATCTCTCCGGACGCCAAGTCGGCATGATCGCCATCGGCGGCGCCATCGGCACCGGGCTGTTCCTCGGTTCCGGCCTGGCGATCTCCATCGCCGGCCCGGCCGTGATCATCGCCTACGGCGTCGCCGCGTTCGCCGCGCTGGCCCTGGCCTACGCGCTGGCCGAGATGATCGTGGTGCATCCCGAGGCCGGCGGGTTCGGGGCGGTCATCAAGCGGTACCTCGGCGGGCTGGCCGGCTTCGTGTCCCGCTGGATCTACTGGGCCGCGCAGGTGGTCAACATCGGCAGCGAGGTCATCGCCGCCGGGCTGTACCTGCAGTTCTGGTACCCGCAGCTGCCGCTGTGGATCCCGGTGGTGGCCTTCTCGGTGCTGATGCTGGCGATCAACGTCGCCGCGGTGCGCTTCTTCGGCGAGTTCGAGTACTGGTTCGCCATGATCAAGGTCGTCACGATCGTGGTGTTCGTGGTGCTCGGCGTGGTCTACATCGTGTTCGGCCTGCCCGGCCAGCAGCCGGCCGGCGTCGGCGCGCTGACCGACTACGGCGGGTTCCTGCCCAACGGCATCGGCGCGGTGTGGCTGGCGCTGACGGTGGTCACGTTCTCGTACCTGGGCACCGAGGCGGTCTCGATGACCGCGGCGGAGTCCCGCAACCCCGGCCGGGACGTGCCGCGCGCGGCACGCAGCATGGTGCTGCGGCTGGGCCTGTTCTACGTGCTCGGGATGCTGGTGGTCGTCTCGATCCTGCCGTGGAACCAGGCGTCGTCGTCGGGCGACATCACGGAGAGCCCGTTCGTGCAGCTGTTCAGCCTGGTGGGCATTCCCGCCGCGGCAGGGGTCATGAACTTCGTGGTGCTCACCGCCGCGCTGTCGGCGATGAACACGAACCTGTACCTGACCGCCCGCATGACCCACTCGCTCGCCCTGGACGGCTATGCGCCGAAGTGGTTCGCGGTGGTCAGCAAGAACGGCGTGCCGCGGCGCGCCCTGGTGCTGTCGGCGGTCGGGCTGGCGCTGGCCGCGTCGCTGTCGGTGTTCGCCGAGGAAACCGCGTTCCCGATGCTGCTGGGCCTGGCGTTGTTCGGCGCGCTGGTGGTGTGGCTGATGATCTTCGCCAGCCAGCTGGTGTTCCGCCGCCGCCGAGCCCTGGAGGGCCTGCCGCCGTCGCCGGTGCGGCTGCCGGGCGCGCCCGTGACGACGGTGCTGGTGATGCTGTTCGTCGCGGCGGTGCTGCTGACCACGCCGTTCACCGAGCAGTTCAACACCGCCTGGAAGGCGGGCGTGCCGTTCGTGCTGATCCTCTGCGTGGCGTACTACGTCATCCGGCGCCGCAGCACCGCGCGCTCGGAGTGAGCACCGGCGAAGGGCGCGCCTGGCCGCGGGACAGGCGTCCTTCGCGCTTCCGCCGATCGGGTGAGGAGCGGGAGCGCAAGGGCGCTCCGCTGCCCTCCGCACCAGGGATTTACACTCCCGCATGTGTCGAACCAGCCGATGATCGCGCCCTCCATCCTGTCCGCCGATTTCGCCCGCCTCGCCGATGAGATGGCCGCCGTGAACGGCGCGCCCGGCAAGCGCGCCGACTGGCTGCACGTGGACGTGATGGACGCGCACTTCGTGCCCAACCTGACCCTGGGGCTGCCGGTGGTCGAGTCGCTGCTGAAGGCGACCGACATCCCGATCGACTGCCACCTGATGATCGAGGACCCGGACCGCTGGGCCATCGGCTACGCCGAGGCCGGCGCCTACAACGTGACGGTGCACGTGGAGGCCGCCAAGGACCCGATCGCGATCGCCAAGGACCTGCGCGCCGCCGGGGCGAAGGCGGGCCTGTCGATCAAGCCGAACACCCCGCTGGACCCGTACGTCGAGGTGCTCAAGCACTACGACACGCTGCTGGTGATGTCGGTGGAGCCGGGCTTCGGCGGCCAGAAGTTCATGACCGAGGTGCTGGACAAGGCCCGCAAGGCCCGCGAAATGGTCGACACCGGGCACCTGAACCTGGTGGTGGAGATCGACGGCGGCATCAACGCCGACACCATCGAGCAGGCCGCGGAGGCCGGGGTCGACTGCTTCGTGGCGGGTTCGGCGGTCTACAACGCCGACGACCCGGCGAAGGCGGTCGAGGCCCTGCGCGCCAAGGCCGCCCCCAACTTCGCCCACGCCCGGCGATGATGTAATTCCTAGGCTCGTCTTGCGTGGCGGTGCGGGTGGCGGAACCTCAGAGGTCTTCTCGCTGTGGGATCCCCGACATCATGAATGACCAATTCACCACGTCGGGGCTGTCCTCGCGAGAAGACCTCTGAGAACCCGCGGCGGTGCAAGTTGCGTAGGTGGGCTAAGCGCCTTCGGCGCTTCAAGGACAAAGCCAAAGACGGCCTCTGCAGGTCTACAACTAGTTCGCGGCACCTGGCCATTGAAAACGTGAACTTGTTGGGCTGTGGTGCCGGTCGACCCGCATGAGCGGAGGGAAGCGATGGTCGCTCGCGCAGAGGAGCAGGCGATGCTCGCCGCGATCGCCGCGAGCGAGCAGGTGCGCGGCACGACCAGCCCCAACCCGCCGGTGGGATGCGTGGTGCTGGCCGCTGACGGCGAGGTCGTCGGCGTCGGCGCGACGCAGCCGCCCGGCGGCCCGCACGCGGAAGTCGTCGCGCTCCGCGCGGCGGGGGAGCGGGCCAGGGGCGGCACCGCCCTGGTGACGCTGGAACCGTGCGCGCACACCGGCCGGACGCCGCCCTGCACGGATGCCCTGCGGTCGGCCGGGATCGCGCGCGTGGTGCACGCGGCTTCCGATCCCAACCCGCAGGCCGCCGGTGGCGCCGACGTGCTGCGCGCCGCGGGCATCGATGTCCACAGTGGATTTATGGTCGACGTGGTGGAGAAGGGCCCGCTGCGGGCCTGGCTGCACTTCGCGCGGACCGGGCGGCCGCACGTCACCTGGAAATACGCGGCCACATTGGACGGTCGTTCGGCCGCCGCCGACGGCACCAGCAAGTGGATCAGCTCCGCCGAATCCCGTGCCGAGGTGCACCGGTTCCGCGCGCAGGTGGACGCGATCATCGCCGGCACCGGCACGGTCCTCGCCGACGACCCGCAGCTCACCGCCCGCGAGCCGGACGGCGCGCTGCGGGCCCGGCAGCCGCTGCGGGTCGTCGTCGGCGACCGCGAGATCCCGCGCGCTGCCAAGGTCTTCGACGACGCGGCCGAAACGATCCAGTTGCCCGGCGGCGACCCGGCCGCGGTGCTCGCCGCGCTCGCCGACCGCGGCATCGTCGACGTGCTGCTGGAGGGCGGCCCGCGGCTGGCCGGAGCGTTCATCGCCGCCCGGCACGTGGACCGCGTGCTCGCCTACGTCGCGCCGCTGCTGCTGGGCGCCGGTCCGGCCGCGCTCGGGGAAGCGGGAGTGGGAAGCATCTCGGAAGCATGGCGGTTGTCCATCGAAGAGACGACTATGAGTGGCCCCGACGTCCGGATCAGCGCGGTCCCGTTGGACGGCCGACCGGGCGCCGAAGCCAGGTAGCGCGAGGAGGCAGCAGGTGTTCACCGGGATCGTCGAGGAGCTCGGCACCATCGAGGCGGTCGAACCGTTGACCGACGGCAGCCGGTTGACCGTCGCGGGGCCGGTGGTCACCGAAGACGCCAAGCACGGCGACTCGATCGCGGTCAACGGCGTGTGCCTGACCGTCGTGACGGTGGGCGACGGGCGGTTCACCACCGACGTCGTGGCCGAGACGCTGCGCCGCTCCTCGCTGAAGGGCATCGCGGCCGGTGACCGGGTCAACCTGGAGCGCGCGATGGCGCTCGGCGACCGGCTCGGCGGCCACATCGTGCAGGGCCACGTCGACGGCACCGCGGTGCTGCGCGGCACCGACGCCGACGGGCTCACCCGCTTCGAGCTGCCGCAGCGGCTGTCCCGCTACCTGGTCGAGAAGGGCTCGATCACCGTCGACGGTGTGTCGCTGACCGTGGTCGACGCCGGTGACGGAGAGTTCAGCATCGCGCTGATCCCCACCACCAAGGAGCTGACCACGCTGGGCCGCCGCGAGCCGGGTGACGAAGTGAACATCGAGGTGGATGTGCTGGCCAAGCACCTGGAACGACTCGCCGCCGCGCAGCTGGCTCACCTGGACCATGGTGCACAAGCCCGTTCGGGGGACAATGGCGGCGTCAGGGAGGCGCGGTGATGAACCCCGAGGACGAGGTCGCGAACACGGTGAGCACGAACAGGTTCGACAGCATCGAGCGCGCATTGGCCGACATCGCGGCCGGGCGCGCAGTGGTCGTGGTGGACGACGAGGACCGCGAGAACGAAGGCGATCTGATCTTCGCCGCGGAGAAGGCGACGCCGGAACTCGTGGCGTTCATGGTCCGCTACACCTCCGGCTACGTCTGCGTCGGGCTCCCCGGCGAGGACTGCGACCGCCTCGACCTGCCCCCGATGTACTACTGGAACCAGGACCGCAAGGGCACGGCCTACACCGTCACGGTCGACGCCGCCGAAGGCGTGAGCACCGGCATCTCCGCCTCCGACCGCGCGAAGACGCTGCGCGTGCTGGCCGGCGAGGAGTCCACCGCCAAGGACCTCACCCGGCCCGGCCACGTGGTGCCGCTGCGCGCCCGCGACGGCGGCGTGCTGCGCCGGCCCGGCCACACCGAGGCCGCCGTGGACCTCTCCCGCCTCGCCGGGCTGCGCCCGGCCGGTGCGCTGTGCGAGATCGTCAGCCAGAAGTCCGAGGGCGACATGGCGCGCCGCGACGAGCTGGAGGTCTTCGCCGAGGAGCACGACCTGGCGCTGATCACCATCGCCGACCTGATCGCCTACCGGCGCCGCTTCGAGAAGCAGGTGGTGCGCGTCGCCGAGGCCCGCATCCCCACCGTGCACGGCACCTTCCGCACCGTCGGCTACGACAGCACCATCGACGGCATCGAGCACCTGGCGCTGGTCTACGGCGAGATCGGCGACGGCGAGGACATCCTGGTGCGGGTGCACTCCGAATGCCTGACCGGCGACGTGCTGGGCTCGCTGCGCTGCGACTGCGGCCCGCAGCTGGACGCGGCGATGGCCAAGGTCGCCGAGGCCGGTCGCGGCGTGGTGCTCTACATGCGCGGGCACGAGGGCCGCGGCATCGGGCTGATCCACAAGCTGCAGGCCTACCAGCTGCAGGACGACGGCGCGGACACCGTGGAGGCCAACGTCGCGCTGGGCATGCCGGTCGACAGCCGCGACTACGGGCAGGGCGCGCAGATACTGTGCGACCTGGGCGTGAGGTCGATGCGGCTGCTCACCAACAACCCGGCCAAGCGGGTCGGCCTGGAGGGCTACGGGCTGCGGATCGTGGACCGCGTGCCGCTGCCGATCCGTCCGAACCCGGAGAACATCCGCTACCTCCGCACCAAGCGCGACCGGATGGGGCACGTGCTGGACAATCTCGACGACGGGGAAGATTCCTCGATCAACGGCGAGACTGGAGTTACGGCATGAGTGGCGAGGGTCGACCGCGGGTGAGCGTGCCGAAGGCGGGTGACCTGCGGCTGGGCATCGCCGCGATCCGCTGGCACGATCGGCTCGTCGAGCAGATGCTCTCCCGCGCGCTGGCGGCGGCGAAGGAGGCGGGCATCGTGGAGCCGACCGTGGTGCGGGTGCCCGGTTCGATCGAGCTGCCGGTGGTCTGCCAGCAGCTGGCGCACCAGCACGACGCGGTGGTCGCGCTGGGCGTGGTGATCCGCGGCGGCACACCGCATTTCGAGTACGTCTGCGACTCGGTCACCCAGGGCCTGACCCGGGTGGCGCTGGACGAGTCCACGGCCATCGGCAACGGCGTGCTGACCTGCGACACCATGCAGCAGGCGGAAGACCGGGCCGGGTTCGACGACTCGGTGGAGGACAAGGGCTTCGAGGCGACCGCGGCGGCGCTGGAGACGGCGCTGGTTCTGCGGGAGCTGCGCGGCTGGGACGGGGAACGGGGTTTCTTGTGAGCGCCGAGCGGGTGGAGATCCGGCCGCAGAAGGTGCGGCGGGTGGCGATCCCGATCGCGATCGTGCTGGTGCTCGTGTTCGCGGTGGTCGGCCTGCTGCTGCGCAACACCCCGACCGGCGTGATCTTCTCGGTCTCCGACCAGGTGGCGATGGTGGCGCTGGGCCTGCTGCTGGGCAGCGGCGTGATGCTGCTGACCCGGCCGCGGTTGCGCGCCGACGCCGACGGGGTGGAAGTCCGCAACATCATCGGCACGCAGCGCTTCTCGTGGCCGCTGGTGCAGGCCGTCACCTTCCCGGACGGCGCCTCATGGGCCCGGCTGGAGCTGCCGGAGGACGAGTACGTGCCGATCATGGCGATCCAGGCGTCCGACGGCGAGCGGGCGATCAAGGCGATGCGGGAGCTCCGCGAACTCCGCCGCGAGGTCGACGCCGCGCACTGACGCCGCACGGCCTGAGACACCGGTGCCGTGAGCGGTTTGGGGTGCCGTAGCGCCCCAAACCGCTCACGGTCGGTCGTCAGCTCGCGGAGACCAGGTCGCAGACGAAGACCAGCGTCTCGCCGGGCTTGATCACGCCGCCCGCGCCGTGGTCGCCGTAGGCGAGGTGCGGCGGGATGGTCAGCCGGCGGCGGCCGCCGACCTTCATGCCCTGCAGGCCCTTGTCCCAGCCCGCGATGACCTGGCCGGCGCCGAGCTGCACCTCCAGCGGCGTGCCGCGGTTCCAGCTGGCGTCGAACTCCTTGCCGGTGCTGTGCGAAACGCCCACGTAGTGCACGGCGACCTGGTCGCCGGCCTTGGCCTCGGGGCCGTCGCCGATCTCGATGTCCTCGATCTCCAGGTCTGCCGGCGGCGCGCCGGTCGGCTTGGCGACCTGCGGCTTTTCCTTGTTCACGTGCGTTCTCCTTGATCGGTGGTGCGCAGCGTCGTGCAACGGCTGCCGGTGAATTCTCTCGAACGATCCCGTGTGGAGCACACTCGCCCGGGCATCGCTCCAGGGTGGACGGATGTCTCCAGGCGAGTACCCGTGCGTGTTTTGTGCTGCTATGACGACACAAAACACGCACGGCCCTGGGGCGGCGGAGCTTGGTTCACGGCTGTTCCCAGGTGCGGGCGAGCGCGGCGACCGCCTGGTCGAGCAGTTCCGGGCTCAGGGCGAAGCTGAGGCGCAGGCGGTCGCGGTGGCCGCGGTCGGCCGCGAACAGCGAGCCGGGAGCCACCGCCACGCCGTTGCCCCGGGCGAGCTCGGCGAAGCGGTCGGTGTCGGTTCCGGGCAGCCGGACCCACAGCGACAGGCCGCCCGCAGGCTGCTCCCACGTCCACTGTGGAAGATTGCTGCGCAGGGCGTCGGCGAGGTGGTCGCGGCGGCGCGCCAGCTCCGCTCGCCAGGTCGCGAAGTCGTTGTGCCGCAGCAGTTCCGCGGCGAACCGCTGGCCGACCGTGCTGGTTGCCAGGTCGCTGGTCTGCTTGAGCTCGGTCAGCTGCGACAGCAGCGGCTCCGGCGCGGCGAGCCACCCGACCCGCAGGCCGCCCCAAAGCACCTTCGACAGCGAGTGGACCTCGACCGTGCCGTGCGGGTGCTCGTCGGCGAACCGGCCGGGCCGCGGGCCTTCGTGCACCAGCTCGGCGAGCGTGCGGTCCTCGACGACGAGCAGGGCGGCGTCCCGGGCGATCTCGGCGAGTTCCCCGACGCGATCGGCGTCGGCCACCGTCCCGGCCGGATTGTGGACCGCCTGCGCGTAGGCGAAGGCGGGCCGGTGCCGCGTGATCGCGTCGCGGAACGCGTCGGGCAGCATGCCGCGCCGATCGGTGGCCACGGCGACGGCTCGCGCCCCGCAGCTCTGGATCGCGGCGAGCGCCCCGGTGTAGGTGGGGTCTTCGACCAGCACCGCGTCGCCCGGGCGGGCCAGGCAGCGGGCCGCGAGGTCGATGCCCTGCTGCCCGCCGCCGGTGATCAGCGGCTCGCCGCCGATGAGTTCCCGCAGGCCAGGCTCGCCCGACAGGTCGTAGCCGTGCCGGCTCGGCGTGGTCAGCAGCCCGGCGGGATCGAGCTTGGGCACCCGCAGGTGCGACGGGTCGGGAACGACCGAAGTGGACAGATCCGCGAACACCGCGCCGGGGCGCAACAGCCGGCCCATCGCCGACTCCCGCCCGGCAGCGGCCAGGTAGGTGCCGCTGCCGTGCCTGCGCTCGCAGATCCCTTCCTCGAACAGCGCGTTGAACGCCGCGGCCACCGCGCCGCGGCTGCACTCCAGCACTCGGGCGAGGTCGCGTTCGGACGGCAGGCGGGTGCCCGGGCTGAGCGCGCCGGTGCGGGCGAGGTCGGTCAGCGCGGCCGCCAGCCGGCGGCTGAGCGGGCCGTTCCCGTCGCGGAGCCGGTCGCGGATCAGCGCGGCGAATTGGTCCACATCGGCACTCGACATGCGGCCATTCTGCACCAGGGAGGATTAACTGCTAGTGGATTGAGCAGCCACTTGGTAACGTGCCAAGTGGCCGCGAAGTGGCTTGTCCCACATCGCGAGATATGCCACTTTGGCGAAGGGGATGGCGATGGCGCTGACCGAGGCGGACTACATCTGGATGGACGGCGCGCTGGTGCCGTTGCGCGAGGCCCAGATCCACGTGCTCAGCCACGGGCTGCACTACGGCACCGGCGTCTTCGAGGGCGTCCGTGCCTACTCCACAGTGGACGGACCGGCGCTGTTCCGGCTCGACGAGCACCTCGACCGGTTGTTCCGCAGCGCCAAGATGCTGCGCATGACGTTGCCGTACCGCAAGGAAGAGCTGCGCGAGGCGACGCTGGAGCTGGTGCGGGCCAACGGGCACCGCTCCTGCTACGTCCGCCACCTGGCCCACCTCGGCTACGGCGTGATGGGCGTCGACCCGACCGGCGCGCCGGTGCACATGTCGATCGGCAGCTGGGAGTGGGGCGCCTACCTCGGCGGAGCCGAACGCGGGGTGCGGCTCATGACGAGTTCCTGGCGGCGCAACGATCCGGCCGTGGTGCCGACCGCCGCCAAGGCCACCGGCCCGTACCTGAACTCCGCGCTGGCCAAACTCGAGGCTCGCGAGGCCGGGTACGACGAAGCGGTGTTGCTGAGCACCGACGGCTACGTCAGCGAGTGCTCCGGCGAGAACATCTTCATCCGGCGCGGCGACGTGCTCTACACCCCGCCGTCGAGCGCTGGCGCGCTGGAAGGCATCACCCAGGACTCGGTCACCACGCTGGCCACCGACCTGGGCCTCGCCGTGCGCCGCGAGAACCTGCTGCGCTCGGATCTCTACGCCGCCGACGAGATGTTCCTCTGCGGCACCGCAGCGGAGGTCACGCCGGTCCGCTCGGTCGACAACCGCGAGATCGGCGATCCGGGCCCGGTGACGGGCAAGATCCGCGACGCCTTCAACGCGGCGGTGACCGGCGGCGACGAGCGCTACCGGCACTGGCTGACGTACGTCGGATGATGATCATTCTTCGGCGGTCGGCTGTTAGCCTTTGAGGCATGGATTTCTGACGGTGATCGAAGGCCCCGCAGGGCATACCGTGCCCGCGGGATTCGCTGCGCGACGGGCGGAATCGGCCCGTCGCGCCGATGCTGGTCGCATTGCCGAAGGAGTCTGATCACGTGCTGGAAGATGCCGAATTCGAAGCCCGCGTCGCGGACCGGCTGGCCGCGCTGCCCGGAGTCCAGGCGGTGAGCCTCGGCGGCTCGCGCGCCCAGGGAACCCACCGCGCCGACAGCGACTGGGACTTCGCGATCTACTACCGCGGCCGCTTCGAGCCGCAGGACCTGCGCGACGTCGGTTGGCCCGGGGAGGTCTCCGAGCTGGGCGACTGGGGCGGCGGCGTGTTCAACGGCGGCGCGTGGCTGGAGATCGAAGGCCGCCACGTGGACGTCCACTACCGCGACCTGGACGTGGTGGAGCACGAGCTCGCCGAGGCCCGGGCGGGCCGGTTCGAGTGGCAGCCGCTGATGTTCCACCTCGCGGGCATCCCCAGCTACCTGGTGGTCGCCGAGATGGCCATCAACCGGGTGCTGCACGGCGAGCTGCCGCGGCCGGAATATCCGGACGCCCTCCGCGAGGCCGCGCCCGCGGTCTGGTGGGGCCAGTCGTCGATGGGGCTGGCCTACGCGCGGGCGAACCACGCGCCGCACGGCCGGCTCGCCGAGACGGCGGGGATGATCGCGCAGGCCGCCTGCCAGGCGGCGCACGCGGTCCTCGCGGCCCGCGGCGAGTGGGTGACCAACGAGAAGCGCCTGCTGACCAGGGCGGGCCTGCGCGACGTCGACCGGGTGGTGGCCGGCCTGACGGCGCAAACGCTGGTCGAGGCGGTCGACGAGGCCCACGCCCTGTGTGACGCGGCCGTATCCGCGGCCAGGTAGCGCGTGGCTCGTGAGCGTTTTGGGGCGCTATGGCGCTCCAAAACGCTCACGAGGGCGCCCGGGCCTGTCGTTATAGGACGGTCTTATCCGCAGAACCGGAAATGCGTATTGGACCCGTCGGGACTCCGCCGCCGAGGATGGCCGTGGTGGAAAGGAGCCCGTGATGGCGAAGGATTTCCTGGCGTACTGCGACGAGGTCTGGCGCGGTGAGGCGACCACGGCCGACTACCAGAAGGGGCGTTGGCAGGACGGGCACGTCATCGAACTCGCCGATGGCGTGGCCCTCTTCCCGGCCTTCGGCAACGTCGTGGCCGTCCGCGGCCAGGACGAGCTGCTGCTGTTCGACACCAGCCACGAGCGGTTCAGCGCCCGGCTGCACACCGCCGTGCGCGCCTGGAGCGACCTGCCGCTGCGCTACGCGGTCTACTCGCACGGGCACATCGACCACGTCTTCGGCGTCGGCCCGTTCGACGCCGAGGCCGACGAGCTGGGGCGGCCCCGGCCGGTCGTCGTCGGGCACGAGGCGGTCGTCGCCCGGTTCGACCGCTACAAGCTCACCCGCGGCTACAACGAGGTGATCAACCAGCGGCAGTTCCAGCGCGCCGACGCCCGCTGGCCGCTCGACTACCGCTATCCCGACGTCACCTACCGGGACACCATGACGCTCACCGTCGGCGGCCGCGAAGTCCGGCTGCACCACGGCAAGGGCGAGACCGACGACGCGACCTACGCCTACCTGCCGGACCAGCGGGTGCTGATGACCGGCGACATGTTCATCTGGGTCACCCCGAACGCCGGGAACCCGCAGAAGGTGCAGCGCTATCCCCGCGAGTGGGCGCGGGCGCTGCGGCACATGGCCGGGTTCGGGGCCGAGATGTTGTTGCCCGGCCACGGGATTCCCATCGTCGGCGCGGACCGGGTGCGCACCGCGCTACTGGACACCGCCGAATACCTGGAAAGCCTCGTCGAACAGGCCCTGGAGCTGATGAACCGGGGAGCCCGGCTCGACGAGATCGTGCACGCCGTGCACCCGCCGGAGCACCTCGCGGACAAGCCGTACCTGCGGCCGGTGTACGACGAGCCGGAATTCGTCGTGCGCAACGTGTGGCGGCTCTACGGCGGTTGGTACGACGGGAACCCGGCGCACCTCAAGCCCGCCCCGGAAGCGCAGCTCGCGACGGCGCTCACCGAACTCGCCGGCGGCGTGGCGGCGTTGACCGAACGCGCGAAAACCGCTGCGGCGGCAGGGGAGTTGCGGCTGGCCAGCCACCTCGTCGAGTTCGCGGTGCAGGCGGAGCCGGAGAACGCCGCGGTGCACGAGATCCGCGCCGACATCTACACGCAGCGCGCCAAGCAGGAGCTGTCGACGATGTCGCGCGGCGTCTTCTCCTGGGCGGCGGCGGAGTCGAGGGGCCGGGTCAGCGGCACCGACGTGCTCGACGAGGTGGCGGAGGCGTCGAAGGGCAAGGCCCGCTGGGCGCTCTGACGGTCGGGCCTGGGCAGCGGCGTTCCTGCAGGTACGGGGCCGTGAGTCCTTTGGGTCGCTATAGCAGCCCAAAAGACTCACGGCCCCGTTGCCAGCGGAAACGTTCTAGCGTGATGGGCGTGGATGCGCGTCAACTCCAGTCCTTCCTGGCGGTCATCGTGCACGGCACCATGACCAAGGCCGCCGAGGCGATGCACGTCTCGCCGCCGTCGCAGGCGATTACCAGGCCCGCGAGCAGGGCGCCGTATTTCGTCCACTGTAGACGGACGTGCGCGTTCGCCGGGTGCCCGCCGAACGTCACCCGTTCGCCGTGATCAGCTGCGCGGAATGTGATCGGTTTCCGGTTCGCCAGGCCGGAAACCGTTCGCGGCAAAGGACATCCGCCGGTTGCGAACTCCGGAGTCCGTTCAGCGGGCGCGGACCGCGGCGGCCGAGAGGGCGACGAAGACGGCCAGCACCGCCGGGATCGCGAGGCCGATGGTCAGGTCCGTCCAGCTGGTGATCAGGCCGATCACCACCGGGCCGGCGAGCAGGCCGCCGTAGCCGAGCGTGCTGACCTGGGCGAGATCCCGGCCGCTGCGGCTCGGATCGCGGTTGCCCGCCGCGTTGAACACCTGCGGGATGATGCACGACAGCCCGATGCCGAACAGGGCGAAGCCGATGATCGCCGCCACCGGGTGGTGCAGCAGCAGCGCGCCGCCGAGACCCACGCCCGCGACGGTGCCGCAGCACCGCACCAGGACGACCGGCCCGAGCCGGGCGACCAGGAAGTCGCCGAGGAAGCGGAACACGGCCATCGCCGCGGAGAAAACCGCGTAGCCGATCGCCGCGACCGCAGGGCTGGTCTGCAGGACGTCGTGCAGGTACAGCGGCGACCAGTCCGCCATCGAGCCTTCGCCAAGCGAGCAGAAGAACGCCAGCACGCCCAGGAACAAGATGCCCGGTGAGATCCCGCGCTGCCGCACCGATTTTCCGGCCGCAGGCGCCTCCCGAGGCAGCAGCGCGCGCCGCGCGATCACTGACACCACGCCGAGCGCGGCCGCGACGAGCGCGAAATGCGCGCCGACTCCGATCGCCGCGTGCGCCGCGAGCGCGCCGACACCGGCGCCGAGCAGCCCGCCGACGCTGAACATCGCGTGGAACGTGCTCACGATCGGGCGCCCGTACCGCCGCTGCACCTGCATCGCGTGGGTGTTCATGGCCACGTCGACGGTTCCGTGCCCGGCGCCGAACAGCAGCAGCCCGGCCACCAGCGCCGGCAGGTTCCCGGCGAAGCCGGGCAGCAGCAGGCTCGCCGACATCGCGATGCCGGCCGGGCCCAGCACCCGCGCGCTGCCGAGGCGGTCGGCGAGGTGCCCGACGATCTGCATGGCCAGCACCGAACCGGCCGCGACCGCGAACAGCGCCAGCGTCACCTGCGCGTCGTCGAGGCCGAGGTCCTGCTTGATCGCCGGGATCCGCGCGGTCCAAGTGCCCAGCGCCGCGCCGGTGATCACGAAGTAGGCGGTCACGGCCCAGCGGGCCCGCTGCGGGACGGCGACGGTCGTCTCAGACAACGCGCACCTCCACGCCCGCCGCCGCCAGCTCCGCGCGCGCGTCCGCCGGTGCGGCCGGGTCGGTGACGATCACGTCGATGTCGGTGATCGGGCAGACGAATCCCAGGCCGGTCCTGGCGAACTTGGCGCCGTGGCAGACGGCGACGACGCGCTGGGCGGCGGCCACCGCGGCCTGCTTCACCGGCACCTCTTCGAGGTCGTGCGCCGTCAGGCCGTGCGTCGCGGAAATCCCGCACACGCCGAGGATCGTGGTGTCCACCCGCAACGCGCGCAGCGACGTCTCGGTGAGGTGGCCGATGAACGACAGTTCGCCGGGTTTCGTCCGCCCGCCCGGCATCAGCAGGTCGACCTGCGGCGCGTTGCTCAGCGCGTTCGCCGAGTGCAGGTCGAGCGGGATCGCGGTGATCCGGCGGTGTGCGAGCCGCCTGGCCACCTCCAGCGTCGTCGTGCCGGAGTCGATGATCACGGATTCGCAGTCGGCGATCAGCTCTTCGACCGCCGCGGCCAGCCGTTTCTTGGTCTCGGTGTCGTCGCGCTCCCGGAGCGGGAACGGCGCGGAGTGGCCGCGCAGGAAGCTCACCGCGCCGCCGCGCACCCGCCGCAGCACGCCCTGCTCGGCGAGTTGGTCGAGGTCGCGGCGGATGGTCATCTCCGACGAACCGGTGGCCTCGGCCAGCTCGGCCACCGTGACCCGCTCCGCCCGGCGCAATCGCTCGATGATCGCCGAAGTTCGTTCCGCACTTTCCACGAGTGCAATCGAACAAGAAACCTGTGCGAAAGGCAACCCTGCGAGCGGGTGTGATGTGCGAACCCGGGGCTGTGCACTGCTCCGGGTGAGGGACAATGGGACTCGACGGCGTGGAGACGTCGGGTAGGAGGAGATCGTGAGCGTGGCCCAGGAGCGCAACCTTCGGTTGGTGCGAGACGTCCCGTCCGAGCTCGGCGTGCGGCTCGGCGACATCAGACTGCGCAACCGCCTGGTGACCTCGTCCAGCCTGCTCGGCTACGGCGTGGCCAACACCAAGCTGGTGCCCTACGGCATGAGCCCGATCTCGCAGTTCGTGCCGCTGTCCCGGTTCGGCGCGGTCACCACCCGCACGGTCACCGTCGAACCCCGCGAGGGGCACTTCACCACCCGCGACGTGTGGCCGCTGCACGAGCTGCCCTCGCTGATCAAGCGCTACGGGCAGGCGCTGCGGCAGGTCGACGGCGGCTGGCTCAACGCCTTCGGCTGGTGCAACGTCGGCATCGACGCCTACCTGCGCGACTACTACCCGCGCACCCGCGAGCAGAACACCATCATCTCCGTCGGCGGCTTCTCCGCCGAGGAGTTCGTCACGCTGGTCGACAAGGTCAACGCCGCGGTGCCGGCCGGCGAGATCGCCGCGGTCGAGTTCAACGTCTCCTGCCACAACGTGAACTTCGACTTCAACCAGATCATCGAGTCGGTGCTGGCCGAGGCGGTGCCGCGCAGCAACCACCCGGTGATCCTGAAGCTCTCGCCGGACTACGACTACCTCGGCCACGCCCGGCTGGCGGCCCGGCACGGGGTGGCGGCGCTGACCGCGATCAACACCGTCAAGGGCCTGCGGCTGGACCCGAACACCGGGCAGCCGCTGCTGAAGAACGGTTTCGGCGGGCTCTCCGGCCGCGCGATCAAGCCGATCGGCCTGCGGGTGGTCAAGGAACTGCGCGACGCCGGCGTGACGCTGCCGATCATCGCCACCGGCGGCATCCGCAACTTCGACGACTGCCGCGAGTACTTCTGGGCCGGCGCCGACGCGGTCAGCCTGGGCAGTGCCAGCTGGTTCGCCAGCTACCCGGGCTACGCCCTGTCGCCGCTGTACGCGGCCAGGATCCGGAACCTCGTGCGCCGCATCGAGAACTACACGCCGCCGCAGCGCTGATCCGCCCACGTTGCTCGCATCGGGCGACTTTCGCCGCTGCAGCAACGGTGATCGGATGAATCTCGCCATGGGCGCTCGCGCGCTCGGTACGCTCGCGGATGTTGATCCTTGGGCGTAGCCGAGGAGGCGGCGCTTGGTGGAGACGGAATCGGATGGTGAATCCGGCGCCGCGACACCGCGGCGCAGGTGGTGGCAACGCCTGCTGCGCGGCCCGGCGTTCGTAGTCGTGGCGCTCGTCGGCGCGCTTGCCGGGGTCGCCGCGCCGATGCTGTGGAACGCCGCCCGCGACGTGTCCCGCCCGCCGGTGCTGGTCTGGGCGAGCTCGGACGGCGGCCCGGTGGACGATCGCAGTTACGCGCTGCCGGACGTGGTCGAGCCCGCGGAAATCGGGACTCCGGCGGAATTCCTGGCCGATTCGCCGACGCTGCGCCGCGCCGTGAAGGCCGGTGTGCACGGCACGACGGTGACCATCGAAGGCGCTCGGTCCCGCGACGTGGTGATCACGAACATGCGCGCCAGGATCCTGAGCCGGGAGCCGAACGTCTCCGGCACGCTGCTCTGCAGCACGCCGCAGGGCGACCTGCCCGCGAAGCGGGTCGGCTTCGACCTCGACGAGTTCCGCCCGGCGGCGCGGGTGTTCGACGGCAGGCGGCTCGGCGAGCCGTACTTCGCCGACCAGGCGCAGCAGCTCGCCGACGGCGAGACGGTCGTGTTCCAGGTCGAATCGCGCGCCGACGACGGCCACTACCGCTGGGTGATCGACGTCGACCTGGTCATCGACGGAAAACCGCAGACCTACACCGCGAAGCCCGCCGCCGGCGAGTTCGAGATGACCGGCTTCAGCCCGCGGTACGGATCGGCGTTCTCCGCTCGCGGCAAGGAGTCCTGGATGCCGCCGGAACGTGTCGGTGGTTGCTGATGCGGTACGGAATCCGGGTGTTGGCCCTCGTCGCCGTCGTGGCGGTGGGTGTCGGGCTGGGGATCTGGTGGGCCCGGCCGCCGGAGGTGCGTTCGCCGCAGGAGGTGGCCGCGCTGCTGCCGGTGGAGCGAGGCCAGTTCCGGTCGGACGAGGACGACTCCTTCGACCGGGGGTTCTTCCTCGCGGCGGTGCAGGATTGCGCCCCGGGGCCGGTCGTCCAGCAGTTCCGCACCGCGAGCTCCGCCGTCTTCAAGGGCTACACGATCGGCGAGGAGACCGCGGCGCAGGTGGCGATCGTCCAGCTGGAGCAGGAGGGCGTGGCGCCGGTTCAGGACGCGCTGCGCTCGGCCGGCAACTGCCGGCGCCCGAGCAGCAGCGGCGAAGTGCTGTGGACGAAGATCGCGCGTCCGTGGTTCGGCGACGTGTCAGCGCTTTTCACCGCCACGGATGTCACCGTGGATTCGGAGGAGCAGGTCGTCTACGCCATCGGTGGCGGTCCAGTGTGGACGTTCACCATGTCGGACGAGTGGCTGGTGGCGATCGGCGCCTACACGTCCCCGCTGCAGACGGTGGCCGAGATCTACTCGCCGATGCTGGAGGCGTTCGACAGCGAGGTGGGTACGGATTTCCTGCAACCGGGCGAATCCCGAGGCGGCTGCCCACCCGCGAACGTGGCCATCGCGGACCTGCCGCCGGACGTGCTCAGCCGGCAGGCGATCACGCAGCTGCAGAGCATGCACGACCTGGCCTGCCAGGACCGGATGGACGCGGTGCTGGCGGCGATGTCGGCGCCGCTGGTGGTGGACGACGGCACCACCGTCGACGTGCTGGTGGACGTCGACGATCCCGCCGGGTTCGCGCGAATCCTGGAGACTCGCGGGGTTTACCGCAACGGCGCGGTGAGCTACCGGTCCGGCGACTCCGCGCTGGTGTTCTCGACGCTGTACGACCCGGGCTTCCCATCCCTCGGCTGGGACGCCTACGTGCGCCGGTGCTCCACCGCGGAACCTGCCGCAGCGCAGCTGTGCGGGCCGGATCCCTACGGCCCGCTCGGCGGGGCGGATTGGACGGCCACTCTGGTGGAACGGGGCTGCGCAGCGGAAGACGCGGCGATCGCGCACAGCCGGTTCCAGGATCTGACCGGCGACGGTCGTCCCGAACCCGTGCTGGTGGTGAGCTGCGACCTGGCCGACGGCACCCGCCTGCGCGAGGTGCAGGTCTACGACGGCGGATCGCCGCCGGATTCGCCGCGGCTGATCCAATCATTGCTGGGCGACGACCCGGGTCCGCGAGGCACCGGGCTTGCGCCGATGACCGCGACGCTGTCCGGCGACGAGTTGACCGTCCAGTCGTGGAGCCTGCCGGCCGTCTCGGGCGACGAGCCGAATCTGCTGGTGACGGACGGATTCCGCTGGCAGGACGGCAACTTCGTGCCGGAATGGCGAGACGTCCAGGAAGCACAGTGACCGCAAACCCGCGCCGGGCCGGGGAACTGGGCGCGGACTTCCCGCCACGCGGCGATCGTCCCGGTTGAAAATGCCCGACCGGCCGCCACCCCGTGGTAGAACGTGATCAGGAGCACAGTCGCTTACCCTGGGGAGGAATCTTGTCCGGATACGGGGATTTCGGCAGCAGCCTGCGGGATCTGCCCCGGCTGCGGCAGACCCGGCGCGGCCGGGTGTCCAGCTGGGACCGCACCGGCGGCAACACCGACAACATGCGCATCGAGCCGGGCGAGACCAGGGAGCTGGCCGACATCGCCGGGCCGGGCGTGATCACCCACATCTGGTGCACCGTCGCCGTCGACCACCTCGGCAAGCCCGCCGAGCTGGAGGGCGACTACCTGCGGCGGCTCGTCCTGAAGATCACCTGGGACGACTCGGCGCACCCGGCGGTGCTGGTGCCGCTGGGCGACTTCTTCGGCATGGGGCACGGCCGCAGCGCCAACTTCTCCTCCGCGCCGCTGCAGATGAGCCCGCAGGACGGCAAGGGCTTCAACTGCTGGTTCGCGATGCCCTTCGCCGGGCGCGCCCGGTTCGAGCTGATCAGCGAGATGAGCGTCAAGCCGGTGACGTTCTACTACTACATCGACTACGAGAACTACGGCGAAGCCGACCCGGAGCTGGGCTACTTCCACGCGCAGTGGCGGCGGCAGAACCCCACCGACGGCGTAGAGCAGGGCGACCAGACCAACGAGGAGTTCCTCTTCGGCGGCACCAACACCGACGGCGCGGGCAACTACGTGCTGCTGGAGGCCGAGGGCCGCGGCCACTACGTCGGCACCGTGCTCAACGTGCACAACCTCCGCCACACCAACGACTGGAACTGGTACGGCGAAGGCGACGACATGTTCTTCATCGACGGCGAACCCTGGCCGCCGCGGCTGCACGGCACCGGCACCGAGGACTACTTCAACACCGCGTGGTGCCCGAACCAGCCGTACCAGTCCCCGTACCACGGCCTGACCATGCCGGGCGGGTCGAACTGGAGCGGGCAGGTTTCCTACTACCGCTTCCACGTCGAAGATCCGGTGGTGTTCGAGAAGTCCATCAAGGTCACCATCGAGCACGGGCACGCCAACAAGCGCTCCGACGACGTCTCGTCGGTGGCGTACTGGTACCAAACGCTCCCGGCCCTCCCGATCACCCTCGCCCCGGTCGCCGAACGCATCCCACGACCGCTCTAACACCTGGCGCTGACCGCTGGGGGCGCAATTTCGCGAGAAATCGACGTTCACCCGGGTGACGGTCAATTTCTCGTGAAATTGGCACCACCAGGGCCAACGGAGCGCGCTGATCGCGGAGCGTGACTCCTGATGTCTCCCCTGGCCGGTGCGATTTCTCGTGAAATTGCGCCCATCCCGGGTGAACGCCAGCAGGGGCGGGGATTAGACCGCGCAGCGGAGCGGGCCTCCGTTGTAGGCGATCGCGTCGGCGAACGCCGCCGCTCGGTCGAATTCGGTTTCGTCGGCTTCGGCGTAGGCGCGGTGCAGGTTCAGGACGATCCGCTCGCGATCCGGCCAGGACGCGAACTCGCCGAGGTCGCAGCGCCTCGCCGCCTCCAGCGGCGAGAGGCCGTCGGTGCGGGCCTGGCGGGCCGTGTCCAGCACGAACCGGTAGTAGCGGGCGTGATCCTCCAGCACCCGCGGGCACGCCGAGCCCGGCAGTACCGAGCCGTGGCCCGGCACCACCTTCGCCGCCGCGAATCCGGCCAGCCAGTCCAGTGCCTTCAGCGCGCCCTCCACCGAACCCATGAACACCAGCGGCGTGACGCCGTGGAAGATCAGGTCGCCGGTGAACAGCACCCCGGCGTCCGGCACCCACGCCACCACGTCGCCGGGCGTGTGCGCGGTGTACCCGGGGTGGTGCAGTTCGATCCGCCGGTCGCCGCTTTGCAGGACCAGCGAATCCTGCAGCAGCACCGTCGGCGCGCGGTACTCGGTGATGCCCCAGTCCGGCACGGGTTCCCAAACCGGCGGCGGCTCCGCGAGGATCGTCTCCGCCAGGATGCCCGCGCGGGTCGCCGGGTGTCCGATGAGGACGGTCGAGTCGGGCAGCAGCGCGTTGCCGTGCGTGTGGTCGCCGTGCAGGTGGGTGTTCACCGCGAACCGGATCGGCGCGTCGCCGCTCGCGGCGCGCACCGCGTCCAGGAACCGGCGGGTGCGCTTCGCGGTCGCGCAGGTGTCGATCAGGACTATGCCGTCGTCGCCGAGCACCGCCCCGGCGTTGTTGATCCACCACGAGCCATCCGGCTGAACCCACGCATGAACCCCGGGGCCGACCTCGGACAGCGTCGCTCGTTCGGGATGGGCGTTGTCGATGTTCACTGCTGACCTCCGCGGATCCGGACTCTCCTGAGATGCGCGATCATGGGCGTCCACCAGTGTGCCCCGCCGGGCCGCCTCCGGTGGTCGACCGAACGGTCGGCCGCACCGAGATCCGGTCGGTCGGTCCCCGCACGTAGGGTGGAGGCGTGGCCGATCCGTCCACCTACCGACCAGCGCCAGGCACGATCCCGGACGCCCCCGGCGTCTACCGGTTTCACGATGCCGGCGGCCGAGTGATCTACGTCGGCAAGGCGAAAAGCCTGCGCAGCAGGCTGTCGTCGTACTTCGCCGACCTCGCCGGACTGCATCCGCGGACCCGGCAGATGGTCACCACGGCCACCGGCGTGCAGTGGACCGTCGTCGGCACAGAGGTCGAGGCGCTGCAGCTGGAGTACTCCTGGATCAAGGAGTACGACCCGAAGTTCAACGTCCGCTACCGCGACGACAAGTCGTACCCGGTGCTGGCGGTGACCCTCCACGAGGAGTTCCCGCGGCTGCACGTCTACCGCGGCCCGCGCCGCAAGGGCGTGCGCTACTTCGGCCCGTACGCGCACGCGTGGGCGATCCGCGAGACGCTCGACCTGCTGTTGCGGGTGTTTCCCGCGCGCACCTGCTCCGGCGGGGTGTTCAAGCGGCACTCGCAAATCGGCCGTCCCTGCCTGCTCGGCTACATCGGCAAGTGCTCGGCGCCCTGCGTCGGCCGGGTCGACGCCGACGAGCACCGGTCCATCGCCGAGGACTTCTGCGACTTCCTGGCCGGGCACACCGACCAGCTGATGCGCAAGCTCGACAAGGAGATGCAGGCGGCCTCCGCGGAGCTGGAGTTCGAGCGCGCGGCCCGGCTGCGCGACGACCTGGAAGCCCTGCGGCGCGCGATGGAGAAGCAGGCGGTGGTGCTCGGCGACGGCACCGACGCCGACGTGGTGGCCTTCGCCGAGGACGAGCTCGCCGCCGCCGTGCAGGTCTTCCACATCCGCGGCGGCCGGGTGCGCGGCCAGCGCGGCTGGGTCATCGACAAGGTCACCAAGGCTGATGGCACAGAGACTGACACCTCAGAACTCACCTCGCAGTTCCTCACCCAGTTCTACGGCGAGCAGGCGTCGCTGGCCGACCAGGCCGACGCCGGCGGCAGCCCGGTGCCGCGCGAGGTGCTGGTGCCGCAGCTGCCCGACGACGCGGAGGCGATCGCCGGCTGGCTCGGCGAGCTGCGCGGCAGCCGGGTCAGCCTCCGGGTGCCGCAGCGCGGCGACAAGCGGGCGCTGATGGAAACCGTCGAGCGAAACGCCAAGGAGTCGTTCCAGCAGTACAAGCTCCGCCGCGCCGGCGACCTGACGGCTCGGTCGGCGGCGTTGCAGGAACTCCAGGAAGCGCTGGCGCTGGACACCGCGCCGCTGCGCATCGAGTGCATCGACGTCAGCCACGTGCAGGGCACCGACGTGGTGGCGTCGCTGGTGGTGTTCGAGGACGGCGTGCCGCGCAAGTCCGAATACCGCCGCTTCGAGGTCCGCGAGGGCGCCGAGGGCGGCGACGTCGGGTCCATCGACGAGGTGGTGCGCCGCCGCTTCCACCGGTACCTCAGCGAAACGGCCAAGGCCGACATCCCGCCGGAGCAGACCGGCTCGGGGCCGGTCGGCGCGGCGATCGACCCGGACACCGGCCGCCCGCGCAAGTTCGCCTACCCGCCGAACCTGCTGGTGATCGACGGCGGCGCGCCGCAGGCCAACGCCGCCGCCGACGCGCTGACGGAAATGGGCATCACCGACGTCGCGGTGATCGGGCTGGCCAAGCGGCTGGAGGAGGTCTGGCTGCCCGCCGACCCGGACCCGGTGATCCTGCCGCGCACCAGCGAGGCGCTCTACCTGCTGCAACGGGTTCGCGACGAGGCGCACCGCTTCGCCATCGGCTACCACCGCAAGAAGCGCGGCAAGCGCATGACAAGCTCCACATTGGACGCGATTCCGGGACTCGGTGAAACCCGCCGCGCGGCATTGCTCAAGCACTTCGGTTCGGTGCGCAAGCTGCGCCAGGCCGGGGTGGACGAGATCGCCAAGGTGCCCGGGATCGGCCGCCGCACCGCCGAGACCGTGCACTCGGCGCTCGCGGCCGAAGGGGGAAACGGGCCGAGCCCGGCGCCGGACGACCGGGCCGGACCCGGCGCCGACAACGCTGAAGGGGAGAGCAGTGAGTGACGAGCAGTCGGGCATCGAGGTCGCCGTGGTCAGCGGCCTGTCCGGGGCGGGGCGCAGCACCGCGGCCAAGTGCCTGGAGGACCTGGGCTGGTTCGTGGTGGACAACCTGCCACCGGAACTGATCGCCACGATGGTGGAGCTGGGGGCGCGCTCCAGCGGCGCGGTCACCCGCGTCGCGGTGGTGATGGACGTGCGCAGTCGCGCGTTCACCGAGGACCTGGGCGCGGTCATCAAGGACCTCGACGCCCGCGGCTACAAGCCGAAGGTCCTGTTCCTGGAGGCCACCGACGAGGTGCTGATCCGCCGCTTCGAGCAGGTGCGGCGCGGCCACCCGCTGCAGGGCGAGGGCCGGCTGGCCGACGGGATCGCCGCAGAGCGGTCGCTGCTGTCGAAGCTGCGCTCCGAGGCCGACCTGGTGCTGGACACCACCAGCCTGTCGGTGCACCAGCTGCGATCCAAGATCGAGGACGCGTTCGGCACCGAGGCGAGCACCCGCACGCGGCTGACCGTGCTGTCCTTCGGCTACAAGTACGGCCTGCCGATGGACGCCGACCTGGTGATGGACTGCCGGTTCCTGCCGAACCCGTTCTGGATCCCGGAGCTGCGCGAGTTCAACGGCCTCGACGAAGAGGTCCGCAACTACGTGCTCGGGCAGGAGGGCGCGGAGGAGTTCCTGCAGAGCTACCAGCAGCTGCTGCGGCTGGTCGGGGCCGGTTACCACCGCGAGGGCAAGCGGTACCTGACGCTGGCGCTGGGCTGCACCGGCGGCAAGCACCGCAGCGTGGCGCTCGCGGAGGAGCTGGCCCGCCGCCTGGCCGAGGACGACGGGATGATGGTCAAGACGGTGCACCGGGACCTGGGGCGCGAATGAGCGCCCCGCTTCGCGCGGTCGCGCTCGGCGGCGGCCACGGCCTGCAGGCGACGCTGTCCGCGCTGCGCCAGATCACCACCGACGTCACGGCGGTGGTGACGGTGGCCGACGACGGCGGATCGTCCGGGCGGCTGCGCCGCGAACTGGGCATGCTCCCGCCCGGTGACCTGCGCAAGGCGCTCGCCGCGCTCGCCGACGCCGACGACGACGGGCAGCTGTGGGCGACGGTGTTCGAGCACCGCTTCGGCGGCAGCGGGGCCCTCGCCGGTCACGCCGTCGGCAACCTGCTGCTGGCCGGGCTGCTGGAGGTGCTGGGCGATCCGGTCGAGGTGCTCGACCGCGCGTGCCGGCTGCTCGGCGTGCAGGGCCGGGTGCTGCCGATGTCGACGGTGCCGCTGGACATGGCCGCCGACGTCGTCGGGCTCGACTCCGATCCCGACGCGGTTCGCACGATCCGGGGTCAAGTCGCCATCGCCAGTACGCCCGGACGAGTGAAACAGGTGCGTTTGCACGCGAACGGCGTCGAGGAACCGGCAGCCTGCCCGCAGGCGGTTCGGGCCGTGCTGGACGCCGATCTGGTGCTGCTCGGACCCGGCTCGTGGTTCACCAGCGTGCTGCCGCACCTGCTGGTCCCGGAGCTGCACGAGGCATTGGTGGACACCACCGCGCGCCGCGTGGTGGTGCTCAACCTCGTCCCACAGCCGGGTGAGACGGCGGGCTTCTCACCCGAACAGCACCTGGCCGTACTCTCGCAGCACGCACCCCGGCTGCGGGTCGACGCGGTGTTGGCCGACGCGGACTCGGTGCCCACCCCGGATCGGCTTCGAGCTGCGGCCGCCGATCTGGGTGCGCAGACTTTGCTGGACAAGATCGCCGCGCCGGCCGTGCCGGGACGGCACGATCCGGAGGCGCTCGCGGCCAGCCTGCGGGCCGCACTCGAGAGGAGGACGGACCGGTGGCGATGACCGCGGCGGTCAAGGACGAGTTGAGCCGGTTGTCGGTGACGAAGACGTGCTGCCGACGGGCTGAGGTTTCCTCGTTGCTGCGCTTCGCCGGCGGGCTGCACATCGTCGCCGGCCGGGTGGTGATCGAGGCCGAGCTGGACAGCGGCTCCACGGCGCGTCGGCTCCGCAAGGAGGTCCACGAGCTGTTCGGGCACCAGTCCGACGTGCACATGATCACCTCCGGCGGGCTGCGCAAGGGCACCCGGTACGTGGTGCGGGTGGTCAAGGACGGCGAGGGCCTCGCCCGGCAGACCGGGCTGCTCGACCCGCGCGGCCGCCCGGTGCGCGGCCTGCCCGCGCATGTCGTCTCCGGCGGCGCCTGCGACTCGGAAGCGGCGTGGCGCGGCGCCTTCCTGGCGCACGGCTCGCTGACCGAACCGGGCCGGTCGTCTTCGATGGAGGTCACCTGCCCGGGCCCGGAGGCGGCGTTGGCGCTGGTCGGCGCCGCGCGGCGGATCGGCGTGGCGGCGAAGTCGCGCGAGGTGCGCGGAGCGGACCGGGTGGTGGTGCGCGACGGCGACGCCATCGGCGCGCTGCTGACCAGGCTCGGCGCGCACTCCAGCGTGCTCGCGTGGGAGGAACGCCGGATGCGCCGCGAGGTGCGGGCGACCGCCAACCGGCTGGCGAACTTCGACGACGCCAACCTGCGCCGCTCGGCGCGCGCCGCGGTAGCCGCGGCCGCGCGGGTGGAGCGGGCGCTGGACCTGCTGGGCCCGACGGCCCCGGAGCACCTGACGGTGGCGGGCCGGCTGCGGCTGGCGCACCGGCAGGCATCGCTGGAGGAGCTCGGCCAGCTGGCCGACCCGCCGATGACCAAGGACGCGGTGGCCGGCCGGATCCGCCGATTGCTGGCGATGGCCGACAAGCGAGCCCGGGAACTGGGCGTCCCGGACACCGAATCCGCGGTCACCGCCGAGATGCTCGAAGCCGACGCCTGACCTGGTTTCGCGGCCGACCGCAGTTTCGAATTGGAACTGCGGTCCCGCCGGCCGGTAAATCACCGTTTGAATTGGAACTGTGAAAATCGGCCGCGGCGCCGAACCGGTGCAGAGATGTCGATCACGGACAGTTGCGTTCTCCAATCGGTGGCGAACCGCCTGGTGAGCAGGGCGGATCCAGGAAGCCGAGCCATTTCCGGCGGGGCTCGCGGGGCCGTCGGCGGCGGTTGCGTTTCCGGAGGGTGAGCCCGCTCGCCCGCCCGCGTGCAAAGGCCCCGGTGGCAGATAGGGTGATGCCGAGACCATCAACCTCACCCGCCGCGTCGTCGGCCGGGTCAGTCACGAGGAGAGATCGGCGTGACCGTTCGCGTAGGTATCAACGGCTTCGGTCGGATCGGGCGGAACTTCTGGCGGGCCGCGACCGCCAGTGATCACGACATCGAGATCGTGGCCGCCAACGACCTGGGCGATGTCGCGACCATGGCCCACCTGCTCAAGTACGACAGCATCCTCGGCCGCCTCGACCAGGAGGTGAAGGTCACCGGTGAGGGCATCGAGGTGGGCGGCAAGCTCATCAAGATCCTCGCCGAGCGCGACCCGGGCAAGCTGCCGTGGGGCGACCTGGGCGTCGACGTCGTCGTGGAGTCCACCGGCTTCTTCACCAACGCCGCGGACGCCCGCAAGCACGTGGACGAGGGCGGCGCGAAGAAGGTCATCATCTCCGCCCCGGCCAAGGGCGAGGACCTGACCGTGGTGCTGGGCGTCAACGACGACAAGTACGACGGCTCGCAGACCATCATCTCCAACGCCTCCTGCACCACCAACTGCCTGGCGCCGATGGTCAAGGTGCTCAACGACACCTTCGGCATCGAGCAGGGCTTGATGACCACGGTCCACGCCTACACCGCGGACCAGAACCTGCAGGACGGCCCGCACAAGGACCTGCGCCGCGCCCGCGCCGCCGCGGTCAACGTGGTGCCCACCAGCACCGGTGCGGCCAAGGCCATCGGCCTGGTGCTGCCGGAGCTCAACGGCAAGCTGGACGGCTACGCGATGCGCGTGCCGGTGCCGACCGGTTCGGTCACCGACCTGACCGCGACCGTGCAGAAGGCCACCTCGGCCGACGAGGTCAACGAGGCGTTCAAGACCGCTGCCGCCGAGGGCAAGCTCAAGGGCATCCTCAAGTACAACGAGGACCCGATCGTCTCCAGCGACATCGTCACCGACCCGCACTCGACGATCTTCGACGCGCCGCTGACCAAGGTCATCGGCAACCAGGTCAAGATCGTCGGCTGGTACGACAACGAGTGGGGCTACTCCAACCGCCTCGCCGACCTGGTCGACCTGGTCGCCAAGAAGCTGGCCTGACCTGATCCTGGAGACCCGCATGAGCCGTTGGAACACCTCGGCTCGTGCGGGTCTTCCCGTAGCGGGGGTGCGGGTTGGTTCCAGTTCTCACCCATCCGCACGGTCGACTGGGCGCGGGGCGTCCCGCGTTTTGATCAAAACTGGAGAGATCGAGTAGGCTGCCAGGTGTCGGGATGTTCCCGGTAACGGCCCGTTCAGGTCCCAGAGCTCACACGTATTGGCCTAGGTCGGTACGTCACCGTTCGTGCGGGGTGCTCTGTGGAAAGGAACGGGGAGTAGTCATCGCCGCAGGTTGCGGAACGATGGCCGATCGGCTGAGACTGCCCAGCCTGGACTCCAGCCGTACACAGGTGGTGCGGCGGAGAGCGAATGTCCTACTCGAGCAAGTCCCAACAACGAGTAGGAAGCAGCAGACGTGAAGAACCTAGACGATCTGCTGTCCGAGGGCGTTCGGGGTCGGCGTGTCCTAGTGCGCGCCGACCTGAACGTGCCGCTGGACGGCGAGCGGATCACCGATGACGGCCGGGTGCGGGCGTCCCTGCCGACCATCCGGAAGCTGACCGAGGCCGGCGCCCAGGTGGTGCTGACCGCGCACCTCGGTCGCCCCAAGGGCGAGCCGGACCCGAAGTTCTCCCTGGCCCCGGTCGCGCGGCGGCTTGGCGAGCTGCTCGGCGCCGACGTCGCGCTGGCCGCCGACCTGGTGGGCGACTCGGCGAAGTCGGTGGTCGCCGGCCTGACCGACGGATCGGTGGCGCTGCTGGAGAACGTCCGCTTCGACGCCCGCGAGACCAGCAAGGACGACGCCGAGCGCGGCGCGCTGGCCGACGAACTGGTGGCGCTGGTCGGCCCGGACGCCGCCTTCGTCTCCGACGGTTTCGGCGTGGTGCATCGCAAGCAGGCGTCGGTCTACGACGTCGCAAAGCGGCTGCCCGCCTACGCCGGCGGCCTGGTGCTGGCCGAGGTCGAGGTGCTGCGCACCCTGACCGGCGACCCGAAGCACCCCTACATCGTGGTGCTCGGCGGCTCGAAGGTCTCCGACAAGCTCGGCGTCATCAAGGCGCTGCTGCCCAAGGTCGACAAGCTGCTCATCGGCGGCGGCATGGCGTACACGTTCCTGGCCGCCCAGGGCCACAACGTCGGCAACTCGCTGCTGCAGGAGGACCAGATCTCCTCCACCAAGCAGCTGCTCGCCGAGCACGGCGACAAGCTGGTGCTGCCGGTGGACGTGGTGGCCGCCGACCGCTTCGCCGCGGACGCCGAGAAGCAGGTCGTGGCCGCCGACGCGATCCCGGCCGACTGGATGGGGCTGGACATCGGGCCGCGCAGCGTCGAGCTGTTCGCCGGGATCCTCCGCGAGGCCGGCACGGTGTTCTGGAACGGCCCGGCCGGGGTGTTCGAGTTCCCGGCGTTCGCCGATGGCACCCGCGGCGTCGCGCAGGCCATCGTGGACTCCGACTCGTTCAGCGTGGTCGGCGGCGGCGACTCGGCCGCCGCGGTGCGGACCCTCGGGCTGCCCGAGGACGGCTTCTCGCACATCTCCACCGGCGGCGGCGCGTCGCTGGAATTCCTCGAAGGCAAGGACCTGCCCGGTGTGGCCGTCCTGGAAGGTGAGCGCTGAACATGGCCAGGCAGCCACTGATCGCCGGCAACTGGAAGATGAACCTGAACCACCTGGAGGCGATCGCCCTGGTGCAGAAGGTCGCCTTCGCGTTGCCGGAGAAGTACTTCGCGAAGGTGGAGGTGGCGGTGCTGCCGCCGTTCACCGACATCCGCAGCGTGCAGACCCTGATCGACGGCGACAAGCTGCTGCTCAAGCACGGCGCGCAGGACATCTCCGAGCACGAGTCCGGTGCCTACACCGGTGACGTGTCCGGGCCGATGCTGGCCAAGCTCGGTTGCAGCTACGTGGTGGTCGGCCACTCGGAGCGCCGCGAGTACCACGCGGAGACCGACGAGCTGGTCAACAAGAAGGTGCGCGCCACCCTCAAGCACGGCATGTCGCCGATCCTGTGCGTCGGCGAGCGGCTCGACGTGCGCGAGGCCGGCGGCCACGTCGAGCACTGCACGACGCAGCTGATCAACGCGCTCAAGGGCCTCAAGGCCGAGCAGGTGCGCCAGGTCGTGGTGGCCTACGAGCCGGTGTGGGCGATCGGCACCGGCAAGGTCGCCACCGCCGCGGACGCGCAGGAGGTCTGCGCGGCTGTGCGTGCGGCGCTGGAGGAGAAGTACGGCAAGGAGATCGCCGACGAGGTGCGGGTGCTCTACGGCGGTTCGGTGAAGTCGAGCAACATCGGCGACCTGGTCGGCCAGTCCGACGTGGACGGCGCCCTGGTCGGCGGCGCGAGCCTCAACGGCGACGAGTTCGCCAAACTCTCCGCCATGGCGGCGGGCGGCCCCATTCTGTAAGGGTTCGGAGTGAACGGCCTGTCCGCCTCGACAGGCGCGGTGAACAGGCCGTTCACTCCGAATCGCTGACCGGCCCGGCACCCCTGCGGGTGCACCGAGCGGAGCAGTGTGAGACCGTCCTCGCGGCAAACGGGTGGACGGTGGTCAACTCGCTGTTGGTGGCCCGGTACGCTTGGTCGCGGACCGCTGTGCGAACGAGGACGTGATGACTCTTTTCCTGCAGATCGTGTTGATCGTGACGAGTGTGCTGCTGGTGCTGCTGGTGCTGCTGCACCGGGCCAAGGGCGGCGGTCTGTCCTCGCTGTTCGGCGGCGGTATGCAGTCCAACCTGGCCGGTTCCAGTGTGGCGGAGAAGAACCTCGACCGGATGACGTTGTTCGTCATGGCGCTGTGGGTCATCTCCATCATCGGGGTCGGCCTGTTGATCAAGATCGGTTGATCGACCGGGCACCCAGCCGGTCGACGACCCCGGGCCGCTTGGTGGGTGAAGACGGATGACTGGTGGCAACGCCATTCGCGGCACGCGTGTGGGCTCGGGCCCCACGGTAGGCGAGTCGGAGCGGGGGGAAGCCGCACCGCGCAAGCGGGTCGACTACTGGTGCGCCAACGCGCACCACAGCCGGCCGTCGTTTGCGATGGACGCCGAGGTGCCGGAGGAATGGGACTGCCCGCGCTGCGGTTTGCCGGCGGGCCTGGACCAGGAAAATCCGCCCGAGGCGCGGCGAAACGAGCCGTACAAGAGCCACCTCGCGTACGTGAAGGAGCGGCGCAGCGATGCCGACGGGATGGCCATCCTGGAGGAAGCGCTGACCAAGCTCCGCGAACGCAAGGGCCGCTGAATCAACTGACCGGGCCGGGGGGGGGGGGGGGGGCCCCCCCCGCCCGGGTGTGTGGGGGGCGCGCGGTGCGGGAAGAAACGGCGTGGGTGGCGGTTTTTTTTGTGGGGTCGTGGG